>CAZZBA010000008.1:0-32584 GCA_964652765.1 uncultured Victivallales bacterium
AGACGAAGACAAACGGCGTGTCGCTGGCGCTGGCCTCCAACAGCGGCAACCTGGCAAAGACCGGCTACAGCTTCGCCGGGTGGAACACTGCCACCAACGGTTCGGGGACTTCCTACGCCGCCGGAGCCAGCTACACGGCCAATGTGGCCGTCACGCTCTATGCCAAATGGCAAACGGGTGTTGTCCCCGTGTACCGTTTCTGGGTGTATAGCCTGAGTAGCTATTTCTTCACGGCATCGGCAGCCGAGAGGGACCAGATTATTGCGACTTCATCGGGTGATTGGACGTACGAGGGCGTCGCGTTCTATGTGCACGGGCAGGCTGTAAGTGGATCGTTGCCGGTACACCGCTTCTGGTCGGATCGCCTCGGGTGTCATGTGCTCACGATCTCGGAGGAGGAAAAGGCGACGTTGCAAACCCGCTATTCGAAGGTGTTCGCCTACGAGGGGATTGCCTGGCACGCCTTCGATTACCAGGCCCCGGGTACGCTGCCTGTGTATCGTTTCTGGGCTCCGCGGTTGAAAAAGCCCGTATTTACGATCTCGGAGGTGGAGAAGAACAATTGGATTGCCGATATGTCGGGCACTTGGCGCTATCAAGGCATTGCCTGGTATGCCTATGCATCGCCATCAGCGAACGCCCCGGCAAGCAGCATTCCGCAAAGCAAGGCCAGCACGGAGAGCATGTCGTCATCCTTTATTGCAGACGCCGGTCAGGCAGCCGAATTGCCGGGCGCGGTGACTTTTGGCCTGTCCTATGGGGTCGACGACGTTGTGTCCGCGATGGTGCATGATCCGTCGGCAAACACCTTCACGCAGGTGCTGGAGCCGACGCTGGCGCCGCGTGAACTTGTGATCCCATCCATGCCGTTCGGCCAGCGCTACTGGCTGAGCGTGATGAGCCGTCGTGGCGGCGAGGAGAAGGAGTCGCTTGATTACGGCGGCTGGCTGGGAAGAGTCCCCGAGGTGCCTGCGGAAGAGACGGCGACAGTCGCTGTCGCTGGAGACATGGCCCTTGGTTTGCCGGTGGAACACATCGTTCTGCCGGAAACGGATGAATCGCTAGCCCTGCGGCTTTACAGCCGGAGCGACAACAGCCTCATCCAGACCGTGACGGGGCTCAAGGGCGGCTCGACACACGAGCTGGACGTTCCGGCCTGGAACCAGTGGTACCGGCTCGAGATCGTCAACGAGCAGGATGGCGAAGTGCTTGAATCGCAATGGATCGGACATATGCGGACACACTGACGGGGTGGGGCTCCACCGTCTGGCCTCGATGGCAACGGGGAGTCATCCTGAGGTGTAGCCTCGCTCGCCAGAGCGTGGGTGGCGTCCAGCGTGTCGGCACGGGCCTTTCATTTGAGCATTTCCAGGCACGGTCGGGGTGGAACCCGACCCTCCAGGATTCAAGAACAGCTTTCTTCCAATATGGAGGGACTGTTTCCTCTATTCCATTCTTATGTTTACAGATTACTGGAAATCGTTAAGCTACAGGCCATGCAATTGTTGAATACCTCCGGGAAGGTTTCGACCGAGTTGCACACGTTTGGTTCCGCTGCCTTGGTCGAGGATATGCCGACTACCTTGATCGCCGCAATCCCGCAACGGAAAGTTTGAAATCATATTGAAACTTGTTTATGGTGTGCACATGCAACTTCCTGCGGGGATAATCTTTTTGATTCCGGTCTACAATGAAGAAGCCAATATCGAACCCTTGCTGGCCGAGATTCGCGATTTGTACGGCCGGGTGGCAGTCTGTTTTATCAATGATTGTTCGCGGGACCGTACGCGGCAGGTATTGCGGCGCAATGATTGCCTGTATCTGGATTTGCCCGGCAATCTGGGCGTGGGTGGAGCCATGCAGGCGGGTTTCCGTTATGCCTTCGAGCAGGGATATACGTATGCCGTCCGGATTGATGGGGACGGTCAGCATCCGCCGCATGAATGCGGTAAGCTGGTAACGCGTATTGTCAAGGGCGATGTGGACATGGTCGTGGGATCGCGATTTGAGGGGGCTGGTGCGTATCGCAGTGCCTGGTGCCGCCAGCTGGGTATAAAGGGCTTGTCCTGGGCTCTGACTGCCGTTTGCCGCCAGCGGATAACGGATCCAACATCCGGCTTCCAGGTCGTCAACCGCGCGGTTATGTGGTATCTGGCGCATGAGTACCCGGTTGATTATCCGGAGCCGGAAGCCCTGGCTCTGCTGAGCCGGCAGGGATACAGGTTCTGCGAGGTCGGGGTCGAGTTTCGTGCGCGTCAGCATGGTGTATCCAGTATACGGCATTGGGGGACGATTTATTATCTGTTCAAGGTGGGTGTTGCATTGTTTGTGGATCGCTGCCGTGCGGTGGATCCCCGGTTTGATCGGCAGAATGTGGCGGAGGGGGCATGACATTACCGCAATTGTTTTCGCTTTTTGTCGGTGGTGGTATCTGTCTCGCAAGTATATGGGGGTTTGTCTCAAGCAAAACCCGGCATTTCCGCGCATTGATCTGGCTGGGGGTCGGGTTGGCCATGTTGTACGCGGGATTTCGTCCCAGTATGATCGAGTTGATTGGTCCTGATAGCGCGGATCTGCGGCTTCGGCTTGTCGTGGCCTTGCTGAGTTTTATCGTGTTTACCGTAACGCTGGAGGCAATCCGTGTGTCGCGGATGCAGGAACGTTACGCCTTCCTTTGGCTATTGACGGGTGGCCTGCTGTTTGTCGGTGCCATCTGGACGGATACGGCTGTTGTTGTTTCCAGATTAACCGGCATGAGTTACTCAGCCTCGGTTATGGTGGTTATCTTCTCGTTTGTCATTTTTGTGCTTTTTCACTTGTGTGTGGCGCTCAGCAGTCAGCAGGATCGCATCGCCCGGCTGGTTCGTGAATTGGCTTTGGTCGAGGAGAGGCTGCGGCATGTTGAGGCACATGAGAATGCCGGGCGTCGCGGGCTGCCGACAGCGGATAATCATGCAACGCCGGGGGCTGGCGTCGGGAAGGAGTTTTCCGGTTGATTCTGTTGGCAGGAGTCTTGATTCTCGTCTGGCTGATGGCGCTAGCGGCAGCGGCCATGAATGTGTCTGGTGTACGGTTGCCAGTTTCCAAGGTCACGGTGTGTGGCTTTCTGTTTTGCCTTCTGCCTTTGTTGCTCTTCCTCCTGCGTCCGGATGAGGAAATGGAGGCTGGAGAGGATCCGGCGGGGTACCTGCACCGCGCAATCTCCCTGGCACACGAGCAGCGGCTTGGGTTTGTGGATGCCGGGCTAGCACTGGTCCTTGCCGAAGAACGTCCTCTTTTCCGCTATGGACACGCCGGATTCCTGGCAACGAAAGATGCGGTTTTGTGGTCGCCGGATATGCAAGCGATGGAGGTTGGCCCGCATTTCCTGCCGGCTTACTCGGTTTTATTGTCGGTGCCTGTCTCTCTCGGGTTCCCTTACGGGGCGTTCTGGATCAGCCCGTTGCTGGCCTTGCTGGGGGCGCTCCTGATTGGATTGCTGGCCCGGGGGCTGACTGATTCAACATGGGCGGGGTGGCTCGCTGTCGGGGCTTACCTGCTTAATCCCGTCGCAGCCTGGAATGCCCGAGCACTCCGTGCGGAATGGCCTGCGGCGGTGCTGGTGTTGGGAAGCTTGCTGCTGTTGCATGCCTGCTGGACCTCGAGTCGCCCGTTGAGAGGGTGGGTTGGTTGGCTGGCGGGGTTTTCTCTTGCCGGGGCCATGCTGTTTCATATCACCGCCCTATATGTCCTTATACCTGTGATGGTGGTTGTGTTGTGGGACCGCATTAGGCAACCGCTGCCATTCTGGATTGGCGTGGCAATGGGGTGGGGATTGCTGCTTCTGCAACTCGTCTATGTAAGTGATCCATATTGTGTGCTGCCGCAGTTCGGCACGTGGCAACGCCGAACGGCGTTCTTTGTGGGAGTCAGTCTGTTGATCGGGCTTCCGCTGGTTGCCGGGAGGCTTTGGCACTGGTGGACCAACAGGACCAAACTGTCGAATTACGGGCTGGCTAAAGGGTTTGGATTCCTGTTGACGATTGGTTTTCTGCTGGTTGTTCTCCTGGCGTGGCGTTATCGGCGTGCCGATGGTGCGATTTTCTTCCTTCCGGCGCACTACATCAGTCTGACGGACGTCAAGGGGGTTGCACGATTGTTTTCGCGTTTCTGGTTTGCGGTTATGTTGGCGGGAATCCCCGTGCTTGCCCTCAGGGGGGGGGAAGAGGGGAACGTTGGCCGGCGGGTTTGCTGTATCCTGTTTCCGGCCGCCTTGGTCGTGGGGTGGATGAACAATTATATGTTTGAGACGCGCAGGCTGCTGCTGGCGTGGATGCCCCTCGCTATCCTTGTTTCGGTGCTGCTCTCCTGGTGGGTTGGGCGGACGGCGGGACGGCTGCTGGACCGGTACGGCTATGCGACTCGCCGTCTCATGATTGAGCGTTCCGTGATGCTTGTGGTGGTCGGATTGTGCCTGGCTGCAGGTTTGCGAGGACGGATGCCGCTCTATCAAACCTGGAACCACAGGGGCATGTATCGGTTCTATCAGAACATCAGCGCGACGGTTCGCCAGCAGGGAGATGTGCTGCTGGCCACTTATACCCAGACCGCCGTGCCGGTGGAACGCCTGTCCGGTCTTCCGTTACTGCCCGTTTCATGGGGGTACAGAAGCGCAGAGGAGTTTCGGCGAGCCGAATTGGTATTCAAAAAGCTCGTGCAGGAGAGTCCGGATAAGCGCTTCCTGTTTCTGACGCCATTTCAAGGTGCTGCGCTGCCCGGTCTGGCGCTGGAGAGGGTTGCGGACTGGCATTTGCAGACAGAGAGCCTGGCTAGAGAACGACAGATTGTGCCGGGTCGGATTATAAAGAAAAATCGCAGCCTTTCGTTATATAGGGTGCACGCGACGATGCCGGAATTCGCGCTTTTCCCTTATGTCCGCGTACTCGATGGTGATCGGTTCGGGATCAAGGGAGATGCCAATATGATGTATAACCGGATGATGGAACTCGATGGTGTCAAGGTGTCCGCTGGCGGATTGGTTCTGGATGCCATCTTCACGGATCAAATGGCCCCCGATGATCGGCTGCTGCTCTTTGTCGCATCGCCCGATGGCGGCGGCAGCACTGCAGAATGGGAGCTACAAGGGCCTGGCGGTGCGGTGGCCATCGATAAAAAACAGATAACGGACAAGTGGTCCACCATGATGATTGCAGGTCGCGACCTGACTGATGCGACGCTGATTCCGAAAGAAGTAAAGGGTGATGCCTACGTTACGGACGTCTATCTGTTGCATGCTGACGCACCGCCTTTGCGTCTGGAACGGCATGAAACGCAACCGTTCAAGATGGGGGGCGTAGATTCGCAATGGTTACGCGCAAACAGTTCGCTTGCCTTGCCTGTGGATGGTAAACAACATTATATATGTCTTCATGCCACAGCAGACCGTGATGCCGACGATATGGCGCAACGGTGCATGGTGGAGGGGTGGGGGTGGGGGTGGGGGTCTGTTTCCTTGCCTGTAGCAAAAGACTGGCGATGGATCGTCCTGCCTTTGCACGGAACCGGGGATGGGCGTTTTGAATGGTATGATGTTCAGGTGGATCCACCTTGGCATTCAGGCATTCGCGGTTTCCCGGATGATCTGGGATTGCGGATTTCAACCGTCGTTGTGGAGTAGGCGGGGGACAAGTCTACGGCTTGCCGTGATCAGCCTTGATGGCGGCGATTCATGGCGGCGTAGATGGAGACAATGCCGAGGCACACGCCCCTGTGGAGAAGCGCCTGCAGGGAGTAGGTCCCGGCATCGGCACACGCGATCTGGAGCTCCTCGCGGAACTGGTTCCTGAACCCGCTGCCGCTTATCGATCCGGGATGCCAGCGGAAATCCGACAGGGGCGGGCCCTGGATACGGCAGGCACCGCCGTGCCGCCAGAGCCGCAGCGTCAGGTCATAGTCCCAGGCCGCCTTGAGATCTTCTCGCAAAAATCCTGCTGCGTGCAGGGCCGTGCGCCGAAAGAACATGGCCGGTTGGGAGATGTAGTTGATCGACTGGATGCTGAAACGTGATGAGACCGGGAAAAACAGCTCCTTGAATCGGGTGATGGGTTTTCGGATCTCGTTGCCCCCTTCGTCCACAATCCGGCATCGGCCAAAGCATAGCGCCCGGCGGGGAGCGGTTTGCATGGTGTGGATAACGCGTTTAAGGGTTCCGGCGTGATAGAGGTCGTCGGCGTTGAGCCAGGCGATAATATCACCACTGGCGATGTCGAATCCCTTGTTGATCGCGGAGGCCGGGCCGTTGTCGGGTTCGGAAATGACGGTATCAATGGAATCGCGGTAGCGATTGATGATGTCCAGGGAGTGGTCCTTGCTGGCACCATCCACGACGATGTATTCCAGATCGACGCCGGGTTCCCGCTGCTGGAGGACACTCCGGATAGTTTGCTCCAGAAACCGTTCGCCATTGAAGTTGGGTGTGATGACGCTGATTTTCATGTGTTGATTTTCACCATGCGTCTGTCTGCGTCTTTATCGCTTAACGGTAATTGGAGGAGCATATGTCGGATATTGTGCTTGGGGAGGGTTTGCGGGCGATGCACACGAGCGAGAGGCCAGGCAGCGGAAGCAAGGCTTCCAGTGGTTTGAGCAGGGGGACAAGCATATCGAAGATCTTGATCTGGTAGCGCCCCATGGTTTCGCGCTTGAGCAGGCAACTGTTCGCCCACCAGCCGGGGATGGCAAAGGCGTTGAAGTTGAAACTCTTCGCGACCGTGTAGCCAGCGGTTTCCAGAAGACGGACAGCGTCCTCGCGGTTATAGCGGCGGAAGTGGTGGAGGTGCTTGTCGTAGGTGCCGTAAAGCTTCGGGTACTGGGGAACGAGCAGGATGAGGCGGCCACCCGGTGCCAGGAGCGTGTACATGCGCTTGAGCGCGGCGAGGTCGTCCTCGATGTGTTCAAGTACGTTGAGGCAAACGACCGAGTCGTAGGTGCGCCCGGCGAGGGCGGCGAAGTCCTCGTCGGACGTCAAATCGAGCTTCTGCACATCCACGAGGTCGTGATCTGCGTAGGTGTCCTTGAGCAGTTCAAGATAGACGGGATCCATGTCGGTGGCCGTCAGCCGGTCGCGCTTGGGCAGGACGCGGGTGATATTGCCGATGCCGCTACCGACCTCCAGCGTGCTGTTGCCCAGATGAGGCTCGATGATCTCTGCCATCCAGCGGTTGAAGTGGCGGGCGTCGGATAGACTCTCGAGGACATCGTGCCCGTAGTGCTCGTCGATACAATCATCCAGGAGCCAGAACTTGATGATGGTGTGAATCGCGGACAAGCCGTCCTTCCATCCTATCTTCTTGCCTTCGGCGTACGTGCGGCCGTGGTAGCTGATGGGTACCTCGTAGACAATGCAGTTGCGTTTGGCGACCTTCGCTGTGATTTCCGGCTCCAGGCCGAAGCGGTCGGAGCGGATGGGGATGGTCTTGAGGATGTCGGTCCGGAAGGCCTTGTAGCAGGTCTCCATGTCCGTGAGGTTCAGCCCCGTGAAGACGTTCGAGGCGTGGGTGAGGATCAGGTTGCCGACTTGGTGGTGATAGTTGAGCACACGGCGCATGGGGCTGGCGGCGAAGCGCGAGCCGTAGACGACGTCGGCGTATCCCTTCAGCAGGGGCTCGAGTACCTTGGCGTATTCGTTGGGGTCGTACTCAAGGTCGCTGTCCTGGAATATCGCGTACAGGCCTTTCATCTCCTGGATGGCTCTGCGGATGGCCGCGCCCTTGCCCTGGTTCTTCTCCTGGAAGAAGGCGCGGATGCGGTCCGGGTGCTGGCTGGCGAGTTCACGGACAAGGTTGTCGGTGCCGTCGGTGGAGGCGTCGTCCACGATTATCAGTTCGCGCTGGAGACCGTGGGGCAGGGGGGCGGCAAGCACCCGTTCGACGCACGTGCGCAAGTAGGCGCGCTCGTTGTAGGCTGGCATCAGGATGGAGAGCGTGGCATGGCTATGGTCGGTTTTTGTCATGACGGTATCCTGTTTTCTGAAGCGGATGGACATATATGAGCAAGACGGAAGATCGCATAGATCGCCCTGATTCGTCAACCCTTCTTGGTGTTGACAACCAATCCGATACGCGCTACATGTAAAGTGTTGTCGTATAGGAGGGTACTGTTAAAGCCGACGTGACATCAGCGCCGCACGCTTTGGAGCCGCGTAATATCGAGACCGCATCGGGCACCGGGGGTGTGCTTGTTGTCTTGTGTCTCTTATGCTGGATACCTGCGCTCTGGCTGCGCGGTTCCGTATTGCGCATCCAGGTCCCCGATGCCTTTGACGCCGTCCTTCTCTCTCCCCCCATACTGCTGTTCCTGGGAGCACTGCTTGTCCTGTTCCTGGCCATCCGGCTGCATGCACGCTTGCCCGGCAACGCCATCCGCCGCCAGGCCGCACAGCGACGTGCATCCTGGATCCCCTTCGCCATCAGCATCGCTTGCATGGCATTTCCCTGGTGGCCGTGGTTCACCGGCAGCGTGTTTCATCTCGTGCTGCCAGGTCTGCTGGCCTGGAACATCCGGGTCTGGCTCTCTAATGACCATGAGGCCTGGCAACCGCCAGTCTGGATGCATCGTGGTGCCCGCTGGATACCTCTCTGCGTACTGGGGGGAGTAACCCTGCTGCATACATTTACAGGGCTCTATTTCACGAGTGCCGTCGGCGAACACGCCGGGGACGAAGGTCATTACCTCATCCAGGCCCGCAGCTTATGGGAAGACGGGGATCTGGACATCCGGAACAACTTCGGGGACCCCTCCGGCATCCAGCGCGCTTATGTACATATCAGCCCTAACTCGATCGGCGATAAATGGTACTCCTGGCATTCTCCCGGGCTCTCCTTCCTGCTGGCCCCGACTGCAGGTGCCGGGCTGTGGGCACGCCACCTCGTGCTGGGATTCTGCTCCGGTCTGGCCTTGTGCGGCCTCTACCAGCTTGCCGTCCTGCTAGGCGCCCGCATACGGCACGCATGGCTGCTCGTATGCCTTACGGCTGCCAGCACGTTCTGGAGCGTCTACGCCTCGCGAGCCTTGCCCGAGGTGTTGGGTGCCGCCCTGGCTATCTGGGGGCTGTACGGGGTTTTCATGCAAGCCCGCCACCCTTGGACATCCCTGCTGCCAGTCTGCATGGCGATTGGTTTCCTCCCATGGGTGCAAACGCGGTTCCTGCCCATGGTTCCGGTTCTCTGGGGTGCCTATGGACTGCAAGGGTTGCTGCAGCAACACGAGTCTTGGCGCGTCAAACTCCCCCGGCTTGCCTTCTTCTCCGCCCTGAGCCTCGGGTTGCTCCTTGTCTACCGCTTTGCCCAGCTCAGCATGTTCACCAACGGATCGTCCTACGATGCAGATGGGTTGCTGTTTTCCAGTCCGGCCGGACTTTGGCATATCTTGGCAAGCTGCCGTGGCATCCTGTATATGTTCCCGCTTTTTGCCTTTGCCTTCGCTGCCTTGCTATACGCACTCGTTCGCAAGAAAAGCAGCAGCAGGCTGCCCGCGGTTTATGCAATCCTGCTGTTTGCCAGCGTCTGGCTCTCTTCCTGCGCCACGGTCTGGTTCACCGGGGGTGCCTGCCTCCCCGGCCGATTCCTTCTGGTTACGTTGCTTCCCATGCTCGCCATCACCGCCGTGGTTCTTCGCAAGGCACCACCCGCCTTTCTGTTTGGGACCCTGATTGCCGGTATGTATTCGGTTTGTATCTTCGTCGCCATGCTCTCTGTTCTACCCTCTTTCGGTAAAAGTTTCGGTACGCCGCATACCCTTGAAGTCATCCATCCCTTCTACGGCATGATGGCCAGGTTCCTTTACGATCCCTACACCGGTCTGGCGATATTCCCGGCGATGGCCATCTACCTCGGTGCCTTGCTCCTGCTGGCGTTGCCGCGCCGGTATCCCATCCTCATCGCGGTTAGCAGTGCCCTGATGCTTCTGGCGCTTGTCCTGACTGCCGGATACGCCGAGCAGAATGCACCCTCACCACGGCAGCACGCAGCCATGCTGGCCCGTTTCCGCTTGCACGGCAAGTATCTCATGCTTGTACCCTGGAGCAACCCGCAACGTGTCCCTCGCCCGATCCAGGAGGTGATCGACCGGTTTCATGGTATAGCACCCACCGAAACCAAGCACATCACGACCCGCGACCTGGGGGTTCTGGTCGATGAAAAATGGATTTCCCTACCGTACGTTGAGACGAATGACTGGAACCAGCGCCCGTACCGCTGGGCAACCATTGTGCCTCCATTCCCTGCCGGCAAGGGAGCCTCCTGTTATGTGGCAATCTCGGGCCAATTGCAGGGATCTGCCATCGCCCATCTGGCGATCCGAGAAGGATCCATGACGCATTTAGAGAAAAAACTGGAACCAGGGGCACCCGTGAACGAATCAATTGCCTTTGAATCACACGGACGCGGTGATGTTTACGTGCTGCTTCGCTTCGAAGAGGGCGACGGGCAGTTTCTCAACCATGCAACCCACGCTGGAATTTTCCCTCGTGGCCTGCTGGAAAAGGGCCTGATCCAGCTCGAACTCCCGCCCTCTTCACCGGTACCATGACCACGGTCAATGTTGGTCGCTATCCTAGAATAACGTGTAGATGAACGGGGCTGTGCCTTGGCCGATCACAATCACAAGCGCCATGAGCAGCAGCATGAGAACGATCGGGATCATCCACCAGGCTTTGTGATGCATGGCGAAACCGAAACATTCACGCAGCAGTTTTCCGAAGTGACGTAGAAAGCGCATAGTTGATACCCTTGTTTTTCCTGGTGTTAATCCAATACATAATCTTCGCGCCAGTCAGCGGAATCCTGCCAGGCGGGCTGATCGGCCTTGTGTAGAATGTGGGAGCCGAGAACGAGGCAGTCCATCTCGGTGCGCATGAAACAGCGGTAGGCGTCTTCGGGGGTGCAGACGATCGGTTCCCCACGCACGTTGAACGATGTGTTGATCAGGATGCCAACGCCGGTCAACTCCTCGAATGCCTTGATAATCCCGTAGAAGAGAGGATTGGTCTCCGGATTGACGGTTTGAACGCGAGCCGAGCAATCGACATGGGTAATGGCCGGCACATCGGAACGGACCTGGTTGATGCGCTCACGCAAATCGTCTCCGGCGACGGGCGTTTCCCTGCGCAGGCGAGCCGCCTGCACCTGGGCGACAAGCAGCATGTACGGGGATGGCCGGTCGAGCTCAAAGAAATCACTGACGCGCTCCTCCAGGCAGGCTGGCGCAAACGGGCGGAAGGATTCCCTGTATTTGATTTTCAGGTTCATTACCGATTGCATCTTCGCCGAACGTGCATCGCCGATGATGGACCGGTTGCCTAATGCGCGCGGTCCGAATTCCATACGCCCTTGTACGCAGCCAATGACCTTCTCCTCTGCAATCAATTCGGCAATACGCCTTGACCGCGTGTTCATATCCTTGAACTCCTGGGATGGATAGCCATGGTGCTTCAGGAATTCACCGATATCCTCGTCGTCGAACAGCGGCCCGAGGTAGGACCCCTGCATCTGGTCATGCAGGCCATCGGCCGTTCGTGGCTGATCCTTGCAGGTATGCCAGACCGAGAGCGCGGCCCCAAGCGCCCCGCCAGCATCGCCCGCCGCAGGCTGAATCCAGAGGTCCTTGAACGGCCCCTCGCGCAGCAACCGCCCGTTCGCGACGCAGTTGAGTGCCACTCCGCCAGCCATGCAGGCGTAGTCGCACCCCGTGAGCGACTGCGCATGTACGGCAATCCTGAGCACGATCTCCTCCGTGACATCCTGGATGGAGCGCGCCAGATTCATCTCCCGCTCGGAAATCGGTGATTCCGGGCGGCGAGGCGGCCCGTCAAAAAGGTTGTCGAATCTCTTGCTGGTCATCCGCAGCCCGTCGAGATATCCGAAATAATCCATGTTGAGCCGGAAGGACCCGTCTGCTTTGAGATCGATCAGGTTATCCAGGATCCGCTGTTTGTAGACCGGCTTGCCGTAGGGGGCCAGCCCCATGAGTTTGTATTCGCCGGAGTTGACCCGAAACCCCGTGAAGTAGGTAAAGGCGGAGTAGAGCAGGCCGAGCGAATGCGGGAAACGCATTTCCTTGAGAATCTCGATCCGGTTCGCTTTTCCATGACTGATGGTACTGGCTGCCCATTCGCCGACACCGTCGAGGGTCAGGATTGCGGCTTCTGGAAAGGGGGATGGGAAAAACGCGCTGGCGGCATGCGACTCATGATGCTCGGGGAAGTAGACCTCGTCTTTGACTTTCAAGCCCAGTTGATCGAACTGTTTCTCGATTTCGAGCGGAATCCAGAGTTTCTGCCGCATCCAGAGCGGCATCGCCATGATAAACGACTGGAGCCCCTTTGGTGCCGTGCTGAGGTAGGTTTCCAGTATACGCCCGAACTTGAGAATGGGTTTGTCATAAAACGCGACGGCATCCAGCGTGTCGCCAGCCTGCAGTCCCGCTTCGGCGAGGCAATAGCGGATGGCATTCACGGGGAAATTGGAATCGTGTTTCTTGCGAGTGAAGCGCTCCTCCTGCGCGGCGGCCACAATGCGCCCGTCCTGAACCAGGCAGGCGGCGGCGTCGTGATAGTAGGCGCTGATTCCGATAATATTCATTAGAACTGTCTCTGATAGCGGGACAAGGTCTCGGGCCCGTGGTGATCAATCCAGTAAGTGGCCGCCTGCGTATCGAGTTTGCGATTCAATGGATCTTTCCGGGCAATGATGAGCGTGAGCCGGCCAAGCCCGAAAACGATATAAAAAAAAGGCGTCAGCAGGAGCCAGGTCAGACCATTGCCGACTGCGCGGGCCAGCCAGGCTCCGGTCCGGTCAAAACCGTTCAAGATCCGGTCTGAAAAAAGCAACCCTGCCAGTAAGAGCGCCGCTAGCGTCAAGATGAAACAGGGAACGATTCGGTGGTCGGTAAAAGCCAGGAACACGCCGCCCACCGCCGCCATCACCCCTGCCTGCAGCCAGAACCGTGTCCTTGCCTTCGATGGGGAGGTTTCGGAGGAGCGCCTTGCTGCCCTCCAGTTCCAGATAATGTTGGTGGTTTGATTTGGCATAAAGTGATTGAAAAAAGTTGCAGAAAAGATGACTGCTGTTCCTCAGGAAGTCAAGCTAGATATGCCCGCGACGTCAGCGCAACCAATTTTCGGCCTGGATGCGTTCCGCTAGATATTTACCCAACCACTCGTGTCCCTCTGGACGAGGATGCATGAAAAACAGCTCGATTTCCTTGGGTGGATTGCGTTCCGCCAAATCATATGAATTGATCACATACAACCCCGCTTCGCGGGCCATGGCGATGACGTGATCGTTCAAGGGTCCGAAAAGGACAATCTTGAATCCATGTTTCCTTGCTAATCGTTCAAATTTATGAAACGTCTCCTTAACTCCAGCACCCTCGCTATGCGCGATCAATTCCGGATCAATCATCCCCTCCGGCATATCACTGATTTTCAGAACCTCGGGGGTAATCAACTCCATGAAGGCAGGTCGATCAAACAGCACCCGATACACATATACACCCTTCTGTCTCAAGTGATTCTTGCGCGTGTACATGAAGAAAGGGAGTTGAAAGTCATTGTCGCACCAGCCGATAATGACGATATCCGGTTCATATGCAAGCCCCCTGGTTTCGAGCATTACGTACTCTTGGTAGGTGTTGTATCCCGGAACGGCCATATTCAAGCACTCAACCGCGTGTCCAGCCGCCTTCAGTTCTCTCTCCAGCACGTCCAGATAACCTTGATTCTGCTCCGTGCCCCAGCCCCACATGCCGCTATCCCCGACGCCCACAATGCGCATGACGCCAGCGGGCTTGGCGTGAGGAATGTCGCGATCCGCACGCAAGCCATTGGCATTGGTGCGCAGGCGTAGGTCTCCGAAAAGCATATCCAAATCCGGTTTAAGCTCGTAGATCAAACGTTTTTCATCGCTAAAACGGGTGATGACTAGTAAGGGGTGATGGCTGCGTGTATGCAGATTTCCAACGGGATTCGGATTATGCAACTGTTGCATGGAGTTGAAACCTTGTGTCTGCTGGAAAAACAAACGCATCGCCATTTCCAAGCCAACAAGTGCAAAACTAGAGCTGATACAGCAAAGAACAAGTTTGGCAAGGTTTCTCTTGATCGATGCGGGCTGGCTGAAGAAAACGAGGCGCGCCGACAAACTGACCATAAGCAAAAGCAACAGTGGTCTCGGATCCGTAAGTAGCAGCCAGGGTTTGCGAATGGGTCCCCCGTTCAGGGCGTACAGCAAGCAAAGCAAACCGGCAATCACGGAGATGATACACAAGATTCGCCCCACCCAACGACAATGAAGCCATTCTTTGAATGCCATTTTCCCTCCTTTCCATATTGATCGGCCAGAGCCGATTCATCAATTCTGTAGCCGCTTGACGAAGGCAAGCGGTATTCGCCTATCCACGTCGCCCTTCGTGCGACGGCTACAGTTTTGTTTGAAAGGATCTAGCCTTTAATTGATGTTCTTTTGCATGGCGTTCAGTTTTTCAAGCAGGAGTTCTGCGATTTTCTGGAGGCCTTCTTCCCTGAAGTGAATGCCGTCCTTTGAGAAAAGCGAATCGTATTCCGGTGGAGCAAAGATGGCAGCCAAGTCCAGCATATCAGCACCGGTGCTGGCGGCGACGGCGCGCGTCAGCTCGACATACTGGTCATGCTCTATTTCGGCCTGGCGTTCGGCGTTGACATACTCGACTCGTTTCTGCCTGCCGTGCAGCGTTCGCCGGGGGGCGGTTATCACCAGTGGCACGGCGTTGATGCCGCGGATCTCGCTGATCAGGGCCGTCAGTGTGGCGGTATACATATCGGGTGGCACGCGGAACCCGATATTCCCTGATTCTTGCGCTGGTTTGCGATGGTGGTTTGGAACCAGGCGGCTAAGCAACCCGTAGGATCGTTTGCTCTTCAGGGCGCGGATAATCGCGGCCGGAACGCGGTGCATTCGAACGGCCATGCGTTGGTGGTCCGGTTTTTCGTAAAGCCAGTGGTCGTTCCAGCCAAAGTAGATGGTGACGACATCCGGCTGGTAATTCCGGGCGAATTTCTGGAACTGGCGGTAGCCCTGCGTCACCGAATAACCGAAGACCCCGTTATTGAACGCCTCCCACTGCCTGCCCCCCGGCGGGGACGCCTGTAGCAGTTCATGCAACCGGTCGCTGTAAGGCGGCAGTCCCTGGGCGGTGCACGAATCACCCAACGCAATGAGCCTTAACATCCCCTCGGGTTTGATTTCGGAAAAATCTCGGGTTCTGAACCCTTTCGAGTTGATCGGGACCCCAGCCCAATTCCCATTGGGCTTGAAGGCGAAAATCAGTTCGGGATCATCGATGACATCGCTATCTTTCTTATTGGCGTGGGTGTCCAGGCTCTCTTCGCCGACAATAACAATCGGCGCCGCAGAGGCAGGTTCTACCCCGGCCATCCTGGCGAAACTTTCAAACACAAGCAAGCAGGCGAAAGGCGTCAGTGCGGCCATGCAGATTTTCTTGAACAGGGGCGAATCCGCCGGTCCTCGGAATGCCGCTGTGCGTACGTACTGCCGCAGTCCCAGTCTCAGGGCGAGGAGGGCGAACGGGATGAGGACCGGTTTGAGCCCCCAGTCGGCGGATATGTCCACGATCTTCCAGCGTAAGGCGACGGGATCAAAAAACCAGGCGAGCATCATCACCAGGAGCGAAAGCGCGAATATGACATCAAGCAGTGCCAAGAGGACGGATTGTCGTTGCGTCGGGGAGGACTCCAGATTCGGTGAGCTTTTCATTATAATGTTCATCCTTACAGCCATTTATGGTCGACGTACCAGCGGGCGGTATCCCGCAAGCCGGCTCCCGTTTCCCATCTACAGGAAAAGCCAAGCTTTTCGCGAATTTTACGAGTATCAAAAGAACGGTCCTTGGTGAAAAAGGCAACCCGTCGCCGGTAGATCGGCGGGCTGATTTTCAGCGGGCGGCAGATCGCCTCGGTAAAATCAGCCAGCGCGAAGAAGGGGGCCGCCGGCAGGCGGATCGGACGGAATTCACGCCCGATTTCATGGGCGATGATGCGGCCGATATCCTCCAGCGCGATCGACTGCGGGTCGCCACAGATGAAAGCCTCGCCTTCTGCGGCAGGGTGCCAGGCGGCACGGATGATCGCCTCGGCGAGATCCTCGACATGGATCAGGTGATACAGGCAGCGTCCGTGCCCGAGCATCACAAAAAACGGGGCTTTCGCCATGCGGAACACCTTCAGCAGGCGCCGGTCGCCGGGGCCATAGATGGCGGCAGGGCGAATCACGGCGTAAGGCAGTTTGTGCTGGCGGGCGAAACCGTGCAGCCACTGTTCGGCTTCGGCTTTGGTGCGCTGGTAAATATCGCCCGGGTTGAACGGTGATTCCTCGTTGGCGGGGGGATTCTCGATATGGCCATGCACACCGACGGTTGACACCAGGACAAAGCGCTGGAATGACGGCTGTGCCAGCGCGGCCTGGGCAAGGTGCTGCGTACTCTCGACGTGCACGCGGTGATATTCGCTGTCCGCCAGGCTTGGGTCGCGGTAGGCGGCGGCGACATGAAAGACGTACTCCACGCCCTGCATGGCGTCTGCAATCACGGACGGATCATAAACCTGCCCCGCATGCCACTGGACCGGGAGTCCGGCGAGGTTTTCACGGGATGAGGATTGCCGCGCGATGGCCCGCACCTGCAGCCCCTGGACGCACAGTTTCCGTGCCAGCACCTGACCCGTAAACCCGGTTGCGCCGGTAACCAGCACGCGGGCGCCTGAAGGAAGGGCATCGATAGGGTTGCCGTGTAATGGTGCCGTCGTATCGCTTGTTTGCATAGGTTCGCTTTCGCCCGGAGGTCAAGTAACGCGTATTGGCCGTTTTGTCATTTCATCGAATTACTGAACAACTTCAGTTCGGTTATCGTCCACGAGTGTTGTCGATTTGGTCTTGTGATGCGCAGCATCACGGCGGTGGTCTTGACGGGCGCAAATGTGATCGTTTGGGTTTCATCACCGTAGACCGGATGCCCGTTTTCGAAAATGAACTTGTCGAAGGGGTGCTCCGCCGCAGGACGGACGATCTGCCAGTCTCCATCGACAAGCACCAGGATTTCCTTTTCGAGCGTCTGGTCCTGCTTATAGGCCCCGCAGTGCAGGCGCAGTTTCTGCAGGATTTGCGGTTCCCGGAGATCCACCCGTACCCACATGCCGTCGGTTTGCAGGCACTCTGTTGTCCATATGCTGCTCAGAAGGCCGTCATTCATCCTGAAGGCGGAAACGTGATTATGGCTCGTCGTCATTGTCAGCATGTCGGACGGAAGCGGTGTGTCAGGCTGCGGGGCGTCCTCTCTGAAATTGTAATAGACCGAGAAGTCGCCGGCTTTTTGTTTATCGCCCTTTACACCCATGGCGTCGAGATGCCGCTCAAAAATGCCAGGCTTTAGAAAAGAAATGGTGTCCGTCAGTACATAGGCGGTGTCGGATGCCCGGTCAACGGCATCCTTGTAGGGAATGGGCCACCCGGGGAAACGTTCGTTTAACGGCTGGCTGGCGGTGATGTTTCCGCCGGACATGAAGTTGATGCGATAGGCCGCGCCGTAAGAGGCGACGACGTGCCGGATGTCCTGCTGCTGAAGAAATGCAAGGGCCGGCTGCAGGTCGGCAACCGCCGCTATTCCTGCAGGGAAATCGGTATCGCGCCAGCGGTGCATCAGATAAGCCGAGGCGTAAATATTCCATAACGCCAGCAGGATGGCGAAGGTCAGGACAAGCCGTTTGACAGGTTTCGGAACATGGTTATGCAAGTAGTTAAGGATGAACGGGAAGCTCCAGACCAGCGGGAGGAAATGACGGTAACTGCGCGAATCGGTACGCATCGAGAACAGAAACGCGACCATCGTCAGGGCGGCTATGCCGGCAAAGGTTTCGCCGACCAGCAAAGAGGGCCATTTCTGCCGGACGAGGCGTCGCACCGCCTGAACGGCGACGAGCCCGATGCAGGATAGCAGGACAAGACCCCAGATGACTCCCCAGAATGGGCCTGCAAGACCCGTGAGCATAACCGAGGGATTGTCCGGGAAAACGCAAGTCCGCACCCCCAGCGCCGTGGTCAGGGCATCCGTCAGCGCGGGGGACCACAGGCGATCCAGTGCCTGCGCGGCCGGGCGCGTTGCCGTGGCGGCCACGTATGCGCCAGGAATCAGGACTTTGGCGGCCAGATAGGGGGCGAGACCAATTGCGGCGCCGGATGTAAAGCAGGCTGAACCGGCGACTGCCTTCCACCAGCCGGAGCCGAGGCAGACGCACGCGGCCATCATCAGCGCAACCGGCAGCGCCAGCATATGGGAGCTGAACATGAGGCCGCCGATCACCCCAGCCAGAAACGCTGCCACCAAGGCTTTCCATCCATCTCCATTGGCGTTGGAGGCGGCAAGCAACCCGAGTCCGGCCAGCAGAGGCAGTGCCGTGTAGCCGGGCAAGGCGTACGCCGACTGCAGCGTCAGGTAATACGACGACGGGAATAGGATCAATAATGCCCCGGTCCAGCAGGTCTTTCCACCGCCGCTGCGCTGTAGAAGACGGAGTGATATGATGGTGGTCAACAGGCCCAGCAGAAACGGTATCAGCCTGGCGCCAAACGCATTGGGTGGCAGAATCCGGGCGAACGGGGCCATGATATAGGACTCGATTGGAAACAGATACGGCTGGGTGGTAAGAAGGAGCGGTCGATCACCGCGCGAGATCGACTGGGCCTGAAGTGCTGCCAAGCTTTCGTCAGTCGATGGCTGGAGTGATGTGATGCTGGTGCAGAAAAACGCCACACGCAAGGCGACGGCCGCTGTTGCCAGCAGCATAATAATGAATTTGCTGGATTTTGGCGATTTCATCAGTAGAACGTACACGACAGGGCCGTAGATGGTCCAGTTTATTCCAGAAAAGGATCGAAATTGAAATTGAAATCCAGCAATATCGACAGGTATTGATCAAATCAAACGTTTTCCTATCCCTGGAGCCTATGCCATCTCCGTTTGTACATTTAGTCGCTGCCTCCGCCTTTGCGCAGCAAGCCGGCCGAAATGGCGAGCTGCGGCGATGGCGTCTTTTGGCAACCGCCGCCTTGTTTTCGATGTTTCCCGACCTTGATGCCTTTCCGGGGCTGTTTTTCGACGACTTGTCGGCATACCACAATCAAGCCACACACAGCCTGCTGTTCGGCCTTGTGGTCTGCATCGCGGGTGCCTTTGTGCTGAAACCCATCCTCTCCGGCTGGCGGTATCGGCGGATCGCGATTCTGCTTGCGGCCTGCTACGGCACACACCTGCTGCTGGACTGGCTGACCTTCGGCCGCGGCCTGATGTTGCTCTGGCCGTTCCTGCATACACGTTATGCCTCTCCAATCCCGGTTTTCTATGGTGTCAGGTATTCAGAAGGCTTGTTTTCCTTCTACCATGGCATTACGTTGATCAGCGAACTGGCCTTTGTGGTCTTTGTCGCCGCCGGATACCGGATATACAAATCCGCCATCGGCAAACGGAAGGATGCGATACCATGAATCAGCACTCTCTTGCTAGCCTGCTCCCGGTGGACACGGAAACCGCCGATATCGAGTCTTCCACGGATTCGTACGCGCAGCGTTTCGCCGGTCCCACCGGACAATGGATGCTGTCCCGCCAGGAGTCGATAACGAAGGCCCTGCTGCGGCACTGCGGCACAGGCTCGACCGTGCTGGATGTGGGAGGCGGGCACGGACAACTGGCGATCCCGCTAGGCAAATCAGGTTTTGACGTAACCGTCCTCGGAAGCACGCCGGCCTGCGCGCACCGGATCCAGGCTGCGATTGATACAAGGCAATGCCGCTTTGTGACCGGCAATGTGATTGCCCTTCCATTTGAAAACAGATCATTTGATGTTGCCATCTCCTTTCGCATGCTGACACATTGCGTCCAGTGGCCGACGCTGGTCGCGGAACTATGCCGGGTGGCGCGGCAGGATGTCGTCATTGATTATCCCGCCAGCCAGAGTCTGAACTGCATCGCCCCTTGGCTTTTCGATGCGAAAAAGAAGTTCGAGACGAATACGCGTTTCTGGCGATCCTTCCGCCACGACGAGATCATCGACGCATTCGCGGCGCATGGGTATCAGCTGGCACGCATGGAAAAACAGTTTTTCCTGCCGATGGTTGTGCATCGGATGCTGAAATGCAAACCGCTTTCCGCCTCGACGGAAGCGATATGCCGGGCATTGGCGCTCACCCGGCTGGGCGGGTCGCCGGTAATCGCCCGGTTTACGGCACCACCACCAGCGACGGCTTCATGACGAACGAGCGCCGCCGGTGCTGGCGATCAGCGCCATCCGTCATCTCGAAACGGAAACGTTCCCGTGTACGGGCGTTCCAAACGCCACCAACCACCTGGTATTGCCCGGAAGGCAGCGGGTTGGACTGCTGCCAGTTGATGAAATTATCAGAATAGGATGCCTTGAAGAGAGGATAGTCCAGTGCCATCACGATTTCATCCTGGGCATTGATGATATGGATAAAGAGAATCGATTCATGAAACGTCTTGTGGGGAATATCCGGATCCAGATCAAATCGGAGTGCATACGGAAACGGTTTGCCAGCTTCCGTCTTATCCGGGATCAAAAGACCGCGCAGAACGCCGATCCCCTGATAATCCACATTCAACGGGGTCACCGGACAGCGTCCCGCCCGGTCGTCTTGCGGTGATCCGGCAGGGGGCGGTTGCCACGTTTGCAAGGCCTCGGCGTCCGGCCGCAGCGTCCAGGACACGATCGTTAACTGCGGCCCGTCGGTTGCCACCATCAGCTCCGCGTCATAGGGGGCAAACCGCTTTTCAAACCGCCAGACGATTTTCTGTACCGTTTCCGGCCCCACGTCCGTTTCAAAGTCCTCAACTCCCGCAGCACCTCCGGAGGAATCTCTCAGCGTAAAGCGCAGACGGGCGGTTTTCGCATCGGTATTGACAACGTTGGCTTGAAGGATATAGGGTCCGGCAGCCAGTGGCTGCTCACTGCCGGGCAATCGCGCCAGCGTCTCGCCAGCCATCGTGGGTTGATCGCTTCCCAGATAGCACAGGGTTTGCAGCTGTTCGGCAACCCCGTGCAGTTCTGTTTGTGCAAACGCATCCCCCTCCGGCCCGAACCGGCGATAGATTGCCAGCGCATCGGCATCATCCAATACGGTTGCCCAGACTGGTCCCAGTTGCGCCCGCAGACGGATCGGGACCAGAACCATCTCAGGGTCCCTTTCAGTCCCCCCTCTGCCGATCGATCGCGCATGCAGAGGCGCAACCGGCAGGATGAGCTGCGAATGGGACGGCAGGAAAACGTCCTGCGAGGCTGCCCCGCGCACGTCGACGGTGCAGCGGGCGGGCCAACGCCCCGTGCGCAACCCGATCTGCAGAGACTCGGGCGGCTTGCTGAAAACCAGCGTTTTTTCGGTCCAGAGGCCGCGTCCGGCTGCCGGAACGGCAAACATCCGGTCGTTACGCGGGAAAACAGGACCGTTCATGAATATCCAGTGCAAATCAATTGGAAAAGGGACCGCCGGAACAGGCAATTGCCCATGCGTTCGCCACCACGCGGCGTCCGGATGCTCAAGACCGGAGGGACGATTGCGAAAGACCGACAACTGTGCCGGTTCGGCATAAAAAGACTTTATCACACGGCTGCCTCTGTATTTTTTGATACCATATTGCGGCTGTCCGAACACTATTTTGGAAAACGTGGAGCCCATCTCGCAGATTTCCGGACGCCGCCAGAAAAAGTCCTCGCGTGCTGAGTCGAATAACAATTCCGCCAGGCACAGCGGGACCAGCACGTAGACGGCCTGTCTTGCCGATCTCCAGACCGGGCTCTTGACCGCGGCAACCAGCAAGCCTATGGAGACCGCCATCGCCGGGAGCAGGAACGAGAAATGAAACGGCTGCACCTCTGGTTTAAGCGCAGTCGCCAGGAAAAGAGCCATCCACGGGAACGAGGCCACGGCCGCAAACGCCCAGCACCGCCGCGAATCCGCCGCCGCCCCCCCCGCTTCTGCCCGGCGCACGTCACGCATCAGCATCCAGAGACTGAGCAGCAGCGCCGCCGCACTCAAGAACAACATCACGTAGCCAATCGCCCCTGCAATCAACGGAACATTATGACTCAGCCCGAACCATACGCGGGCATTCAACGGTTTCTCGAGGAATTCAGTCGAGACACCGTAATCCCGGAGGAACACGAAATTAATACGCATGTTGCGCCATGTTTTTTCTGTCTGCAGCAGCAATGCCGGATTCAGGGCGATCACACCGGCGACAAAAGCGGCCGCCATGGCGCTGGCCTGACGCAGCAGCAGGCGTACCGGCCGGCGCGAGCCCTGCATCCCGCCCAGCAACAGGATGCCGCCCACCCAGAGCCCCAGCATCCCTTGGAATTTACAGGAAAATGCCATCCCGCAGGCCGCCGCGAACGCGGCCATCCAGTAAAATCGTCCGCCCGTGGTATACACCGAGGCGCAGTATAAGGCGACCGCCAGAAACAGATCCACGCCGATATCGCCAGTAACGCTATGCGAAACCACGGCACCGATCGGGGCCACCGCATACAGCGCGGCGGCCACCAGTGCCGCCCAGGCATGCCCTGAAAGGCGCATCACGGTTGCGTAAACAAGCCAGACCACCACCAACCCATAAAGCAGCCGCAGGACAAGTCCCCGATAATATAGGTCGTGCCTGGACGGTATATTGACCGCGTCCTGTCCGGTATCCAGCATTTTCTCCATCGGCAGAAGCGCACCCGTTGCCCCCCGAAGCAACACTTCATCCACGCGGTTCAAGCCATAGGGATAGCCATCGTAAAAACGGCTGTCATAATACTGGACATAGTTGCCGTGCAAGTAATTGCTCAACATCATCACCTGCTTCGGCGCATCCGGATGGAAAATGACGTCACGCTCCAACCCCCGGAAAAGTCCGGATGCACGGAAATACGCGCCGGCCATAAGGATGATAATAAGCAGCCATTTTGCAACGGCGAATCGTCGTGCCATAAAGAACCCTTGTCTATTCATTGTCAGCCCAACGTTGAAAACCCCTAAGAAATATCTTGAAGGCCCTTTTCTGCAGTGTATTATCTGAGCATGAAAAAAACAATCGCTTTTCTTCTGGGTTCAAGCATTGTTCTGCTCGTGCCGGATCCCGCCAGATGCGAACTGGCTGACCAGCCCGCCGCTCAGGATACGTTGACGTGGAAACCGGCAGGAGATTCCAGGCAAACGCGAATATCAGTTGGCATCCGGACCCTGTATATCAACCTTTTAGCGGACACAAAAGGCAGCCAAGGGGTCAACTCGTTTATCGGCAGTATCTACAAGATCGAAGCCGAACAAGACTACGGTTCGCTCAAACCTTACGTTCAGGTTGAAGCCCCGGTCGGACCGATTGATCTCGGCTTTGGCCTTGGCTACGATGCGTTCGATGTGGCAACGGTCGATTCAGGCACCGGCGACGGCGACATCGAACTGAGAAACTGGCTGATTTACCTGATCGCCGCCTGGCCCAACCAGACCCCGTTCAAGCCATTCGGTGAAATCGGCCTGTTTTCCTCTCACAATGATTTTGATCCGATTCCGAGCTGGTCTGCGGGTGGGCGGCGCGAGTTTGTCTTGGAGGATGAGGATTCTATTTATGTTGCAGGCGGATGCGATGTCTGCATCCACCAGGACTGGTCGATGAATGTCTACGCCCGCTATACCGACTTTGATATACAGGGCGAATATATATACCGCGGCGATGACAGGCCGGCAAAACCTTTCTATTTCACGCTTGAGCATCTCGCCTACGGTCTCGGCGTGCAGTACCGGTTCTGATTGCCGGAGACGAGCTCGGTATAGAATTGCTCCATTTTGCGGATGGCGGCACGACCGTCAAAACGCGCTCCCAGCGCTCTTGCGTTGGCTCTCAGTGCCTGTTCGACAGCGTTATCCCGAAGCACACGCAGGAGTTGCTCCGCCATTTTCCGATGGTCGCCCGGCGCAAACATGAGCGCGCTCTCGCCATCGGTCAGGATCTCGCCCTGACCGTCCGCCGTGGACGCCACGCAGGCGTTGCCGACCGCCAGCGCTTCATAAAGCGTATTCGGGGTCCCTTCCATATGACTCGGAAACAGATGCACATCAAAACACTGGATCAGATCGCGCACATCGCGCCTGAACCCGAGAAAGTCTACCGCTTCGGTCAGCTGGTGGGTCCGGACCCATTCCTGCAGGGTTGCGAGGAAAGATCCATCGCCGATGACCCATAGTTTCACGCCCGGGAATTCTTTCAGCACCATTTGCAGCGCTTTAAACGCATCAATATGCCCCTTGTGGGACTCAAGCCGTCCGACAATACCAATGATCTTCTGCGTGCCCCCGACCTGACGCTCAGCCCGGCAAGCCTGCTTCCATTGCTCATCCACGCGGCGGATATCATCCATCAGGATCCCATGATAAAGCACCTTCACCACATCCGGTTTCATATATCGTTTCTCGACACAGAAATGCCTGCTGGATTCCGAAACCGCCAGCGCCAGTACCGTAAAGCGCCCCAGCAGCCATTCCACCGGCCGCTGGTAAAGCGGCACCGTCACGGTATTGCAGCGTTCATGCACGATCACGGGAATGCCCAGCAGCAGTCCGGCAATCCGGCCCCATGTGCATGCGCCATAGCCGTGCGCATGGATCAGGTCGATCTTTTCGCGGCGCACGAGCCGGATCAGTTTCACCAGATTCCGCGGATCCATTTTCCCGTACCCGAGATAGATCGGCTGGAGACCGCTCTGCTCCATTTGCCCGGCCGCCTTGTCCCAGCCCTTGCGACTGCACAGCAGTACCCGGAAACGCGCCTGATCAAACGCGGGAATCCACCACTGGAAGCCACGAGCCACCCCGTGCAGCGAGGCTTCGCTGCCCCCGAAATGCTCACAAAAGTGCAATACCGTTATTTTGTTCACTGTTTTACTCCAGCTCTGCGCATGAATTTCAGACGGGACCGGACGAAGCCCAGCAGTTCATCGCGCTCTTTCCGCGTCAAGATGCGGGACCAGCATACAACATAGAAAAGCGCCAGGAACAAGCCGCCCAGAAGCAGGCGCAGTCCTATTGCCTGGGGCAGCATCGCCAGCAGGATAAGAGCGGCGGCACCGGCGATCGGCACGGCCGTTCGAGCCAGGATTCTGAAGGGAGTCTCAACGTGCCGCATCGAGACCGCCATCAGGATTGCAAAATCAATCGTTACGCGCGTCGTCCATGCCACCGCGGCACCGTTGATCCCGAAATGGGTAATCAGCAAATAGGCGATAGGAATGTAAAACGCCAATTCAAGGAGATGCAGTTTGGCGGCAGCATCCGGTCGTCCGGCCGCCTGCACGAAAAACCAGGCTACACGGCCGAACCCATGAATAAATACACCCAGCGTCAGGCACTGCACGACAAACAGGCTTTTCTGCATGAACAGTTGGCCATCAGCAAGCCAGAAGGCCAGAAAGTCCGGCAGCACCAGCGCCATCAGCATCGTCACCGGCATCATCACCAGCAGGAGATAAAGAATCCCTTTTTCGAACAGATCGCCTGGTTTTTCTCCCCTTGTATTGAAGCTCGTGACAAAGGCGGGGAAGAGGACATCATTCCACGCTCGCGGGATCATCAGCGCCCGCACCAGCATTTCCTCGGGGATAAGGTAATAGGTTCCTTCCCCGATCTTGCGTACCATCCGGATAATGATCCGGTTGATGAATGTCATCACTCCGACCGTCGCATTCGACAGCGTCATCCAGCTTCCGAAGCCAATCAGCGCTAGCATTTCCGTCCGCCTGAATACCGGCATGCGTTTCAGGGAAGGCAGCGTGGCCATGCAGCCCAGCATATAGGCGGACATCTCTGCAAAACGACCGATAATCAACACCAGCACCATCACATCCAGCCGGCGCGTGAATAACAGCACGCACAGCGGGCTCAGGAACGTGAAGGACCCCGACGGGATACGGATCATGTTCAATAGCTTGAACTGCTGCGTGGCCTGCAGGACCCCGGACATGCCGACATTCAGGATCATGAACGGCATAAAGAGCCCGACAATCAGGAACGATCGCCTGGACTGCTGGAGCAGTCCGGGATCCACATCACCACTGGTAAGCAGCGGGATCGCCATAATGACCACCGCACCGACAACCAGCCCGATCGCGAGAGTCATGAGGAATGCCGTCCAGAATAGCCCGTGCAATTCGTCGTGCCTGCCCGCACTCAACCGATGGGCGACGTTTTTCGTCAGCGCGCGTCCCATCCCCATGTCGAAGATGCTGGTAAATCCGACCAGCATCCACACGATACCCAGCATTTCCATCTTCTTGGGACCAAGGCCGGACTCCGAATTCGGCAGCACTTTCAGGGCAATCAGCCCGATCAGCAGCGGAAGCCCCATCCCGATCATGTTCCAGAGCGTATGGCCAGCCATGGTCCGGGTTGATGGTACGCGCGTGTAATCGATTTTATGTTTAACGGGAGGCATTGAAGAATGTCCTTCGTCCTGCACCTGGAAGGCAGGCTATGTATTGATGTTTCAAGCGCATGATACGGTAAGGATCCTGCTGCGCTGCCGCATAACGTTTCCCGAATAACGTGTCAGCCACCGCCGTCTCATAGCCGGCTTTTTGTGCCAGTTCACCAGCCAGCCGCCCGCAAATCCCCCAAGGAAAGCAGACCTGCCGAATACACGGGCTCTTGAGTTTCCCAGCCAGGACTTCCCTGGCACGAACCAGTTCCTGCCAGATGGCCGACTCGCGCTCCACCGCGGACTCCATACGCCCGCGCGCCGTGCTTGCGATCCGGAACAACTCCGCCCGCCAGGACGGATCCGCGAAAAACGCCGGCCCGCCACCGGCATGCACATGCTTGACACACGCTTCCCGCACACCGGAATCGTCAATATACCGGAATGCGTCGGACATGCGCGAGCGCCGCGTATACAGTGGCACGCCAAGCATCCCGGCATCCATGAAAACGGGGTCTGGCGTGAAATCAAGCGCGGGCATGGAAAGATAGCTTACGCGGGAGTCCGGGGCGAGGAACCCAACCGGCTGTGCATCGCAGAAGATCATGGCGTGCGAATACGTATGCGCCTGCACATCCACAATCCCCTCATCATTCAACGCCTTCAACTCCGGCCAGCTCGCCAGCGCATACGCGTCTGCCACGGAATCCACCGGGCGAGGTTTCCCGGCGTCAGGAACCCGCCCGGCGATGGCATACGTGATCGCCGTCATGCTGTATTTACGTAACAACGGCGCCACAACCGTCCAAAGACTGGCCCAGGCGTCGTCGAAACATAGCACGACGGTCCGGTCCCCCGGCGCAACCCCGTCCCGCACGAACCGGCCCAGCGCGTCCGAGGTCACCGTCCGGTATCCGTTCTCAGCGAGATACGCCAGATAGGGCTCCAGGTAGGGCCCGGTCACATCATGAAAATGGAAAACCGGCAGCAGATGACGCACCGGCAGCCTGAACAGGAAACCGGGATAACTGCCACTCAGCAGGTCCAGCACGCCTCTTGATCTTGTTTTTTGTTCCTGGAACGGTATTTTTGCGTTCATATTCCGAATGACTATATCAGCGAGTTAAGGTATTCCATGTGCGCGGCGGTGACGCTCTCCATGCTGTTATGCGCAAGCACCCCCTGCCGCCCCTGCCGTCCCCACTGCAACGCCAACCGGGGATCACCCAGTAATTCGTCAATCGCGGCCAGCCATGCCTTTTTGCCACCGACGGGCAGCAACCGTCCGTTCACGCCATCCTTGACGGTATCCGGAATCCCCCCGACGTGCGAGGCCAGGCAGGGCAGTCCGCAGGACAGTGCCTCGATCAGCGCGTTTGACAGCGACTCGTTCTCAGACGGAAAGACGAAAATATCTGCACACTGCAGATATTCGTTTACATTCTCGACGTAACCGGTGAACGTCACCTGTCCGGTCAGTCCGCGGGCCTTTACCGTGGCCCGCAGCGTATCCTCGCACGAGAGGAAGCCGCCCCCTCCCGCCCCGATCAGTAGCAGATGGACATTCTCGTGCCGGGCAGCCAGCTCCTGCCAGACGTCCAGCAGGAACTCAAGACCCTTCCCCTTGTTCAGTTTGCCCGCATAGGCAAGCACCATCTTTTCGGGGATTCCAAGCGCCGCCCGCCGCGCAGAACGTTCGCCCGCCTCCACAGGACGGAAAAGGTCCGTGTCGGTCCCGTTATTGATGACCCTGATCTTCGAGTCCGGCACACCGCACTCCAGGTATTCGGCGCGGATCGCCTCGGATATTCCCAGAAACCCATCCGCTTTCAGCAACAGCCAGTTCCGGCATCTGACCAGTATCCTGAAAAACCCCTTCGCGACGGTCTTGTTTTTCAGGTGCGGACTGTCCCAGATGAAGCCGCCGGAGAGTTCCCCGCAACTCGCCCCGCGTAAAACACATTTCCGGCCAAGCATCTTGGCAACCAGCAGGGCCGGTATGCTGAGAAAACGCAGGCCGCTGACCAGGATGATATCATACTGCTTGTGCAGCCTGAGCAGCCGGACGAAAACCGGAAACAACATCAGGTATTTGCCGATTCGCCGAAACCCGCATGGCGGAACACGATACACGCGAACCCCGTCTACCCAGTCCTCCGCGCTAAGGCTTGGATCCGTCCGGCGTGTCAGCACAAAGACGTCAACGCCCCGGCGGACCAGCTCCCGGCATAACAACCGGGCGTGGGTCTCGCCGCCCCCCACAAACGGGTAAAAGGTACTGATAAGATAACATATTCTCACAACACGAAGACCCTTATGAATGGCCGAAAAGTTGACAGGCTACCCGAAACGGTCATGCAATGCAAATTCCAAGCTCAAAAAGAATTATTGCATTACATCCAGACAGTGCCATACCTTACCATGACAAAAACGAGGGTGGTATCATGAAAAATGTGCGTTTTCTGTTTTATTCATTGCTACTGACGCTGGGGCTTTGGACGGTCGTTTCATGGCCGTTGCCCATGCATGTCCACACCGCGATTCCGGCCTCGTCAAGCCGAACCGAGCCGGAAAACGCGAGGGCCATGGTTGCCGGTGATCACCTGCAATTCCTTTACCACCTATGGCTGGGACGCGACACCTTTCTGGGCAACACCCCGCTCTTTCATAATCTGTATGAATTCAACCGGGATGCAGGCACCGAGGACCGACGCAGCAACTACATGACCTATTATTTGCCGTTCTCGCTGTTCTTCACCGGGTTTGCCGCCGGTGGCCAGGCTCTTGGCTGGAACGGGACCGGCTTTGCCTCGCTCTGGATCACGCTCGTTTTCACCTGGCTGCTGGCCAGACGCTACACACCGGATCCCGTTGTCGCCGTGCTGGCCGCGATGCTGAGCATCCTGTTTCCATACCGCTGGATCACCCTGCTTGGCGGCAGCCCGACCGGCCTGTCCATGATGTGGGTCCCGATCGCCTTCTATGGAATCGACGTCATGGTGCGCGATCGAAAATGGCAGGGGGCCGCACTGGCTGGCGCGGCCATTTTCCTGTCCGGCTGGTCTGATCCGCATGTTGCCTTTTTTGCCGCCATGGGCACACCGTGCTGGTGCCTGGTCGCCTACCTCTTCACACGCAAACAGATATTCCCGGACAAAACCGAAATCCGGCAACTCCTCTGCGCCTCTGTTCCGCTCTTTATATTTGGCGTGTTCATTCTGCTCCAGGCCAAGGGAACCGCAGGCAGCCTGGGCGATACGGCTCTCAGCGACAACGCCAGGCGCATCAGTGAGGTCGCTTTATTCTCGCCGCGTGCAGCCGGCTTATGCGCCTGGAATGCCAACGGGAATGAGGCGCACATATACATTGGCTGGTTTATGCTGGCCACCCTGTCTGCGGGCATGCTGGCGTTCCTGGCGACCCGGTTCCGCCACAGCGCAACCCCACGCTTGCAACTGCTTAGCGTCGTCATCCTCTTCGCAGGCATCGGTGCCGCGCTATGGCTCTCGACCGGAATCCACAACCCCGGGGGCGATCTTTTCTGGGTGCGGCTCTGCCGCCTGATTCCGCCATACGGCATGATCCGGCAGCCCTCCAAGGTCTTTATCCTGCTTCCAACCATCATCGCGGTGTTTATCGCCATTACACTCCCTATTCTGGTCGAGGCCCTGCATATGAAAGGAAAGCGCCGGCTTGTCTTTTATGCAGCTATCCTGGCAGGGTTGATTTTCGACTACGCGCGGCGGGTTGACCCTGCTATCTGCATCCTGGACAAAAGCCAGGGTGCCTACCAGGCGGTTGCCGAGGACGCACGCCAACACGGACGGATCCCGCTCGCGCTGGGCATTCCGCTATGGCCCGGGGATTCGCACTGGAGCTCCCTCAATCAGTATTATTCCACGCTGTACCGGGTCCGGATGGTGAACGGCTACCGGCCCACGGTACGGAAGACGTACTACGATGATGTTTTTATGGGCTTTCAAAGCATTAATGAAGGATCCGTCAGCGATGCGCAGCTGCGCTCGCTGCAGCAAAGAGGAATTCATTATATCATCCTGCACGAGGACGCGTTTCCCGAAAAGGTGTCGTTGTTTCCCGTTGCCGGGGTGCTGCACGCGTTGCTGGCGCATCCGCAGATCAAGCTCCTCAAGCAGGACGGTGCGGTCTGGGCGTTCAGAATCATGAGCACACCGCAAGGCATATACGAACCGCTGCCGGCCTGGAACCTGATGTTCCCCTCCCGGCTTTGGGAGGCCGAGCATGAAGAGTCTACCAATGCACAGATCTTCGCCAGCGAGGACGCCAGCTCGGGACGCTATCTGCAACTCGCCAACGCCGGCAGTGCGTTGATGACGGATTCGCGCCACGTGCCAGACGTGCCGGACCTGTTTTATACCCTGCGCACACGAACCCCGGATGGGGCTGGCACCTACAGCGTCGATCTGCAGGTTGATAACCAGACCACGCGCCATTGCCTCGAAACCCAGCCGGAATGGTCGTGGCAGCAGATCCGGATTCCCGTCACCAGCGATTTTCCCAATGTGCAGATGCGGCTGACGCCGGACGACAGGACGCTGGATATCGATGCCATCCTGCTCATTGCCGGCAAATGGAACCCGAATGTGTTTGAAGGCCCGCAGGTCCTGCCTGCACCCCTGTTTTTCCATGCCGGGCATACGGATCTGGAAACCGGAGAGGTTGTGCTCTCGCCGGATCGCGAACCTGCCGACATCATTTTCTACGGGCCCAAACTGCCCATGCCAGCCGGTACCTACAAAATCACGCTCGACTACCGGACCGACGCGAAAGAGGGCACCTTGATTGGCTCCATGCAGTCGCGCTATAACGCCCAGGACAACCAGCCCGCCGACATCATTGCCGGCAAACCGGCTGAATTCATTTGCATTCACCCCGACAACTTGCGATTTTCACTGGACGTGAAGTTTAACCGCTCCGCTGTGTTGAGAATAAGAAATGTGATCATTGAGAAGGTCGATTGAGAGATCTTGTGAAAAGTCAATATTCGGAAGGCACTTGGGTCAATCAGCCACCCCGCATTAGTAAAAACATTCCACGCCGGGTCTTTGCCGCGCTGGGATATCTTGCGTCGGTCGGGTTGGCGGGTCTTCTGCTCTATTCCAGCTTCTGCGGGTTCACCCATTTGAAGTTCGGTACTTCGGGAGATTACATTCGTTATTGCAACATGATCTGGAACTCAGGTCATGGCTATTGGTTTGAATACGGGGCGGGTACCGGCACCTACTTGAGCACGCACCTGTCCTTCACGCTGGCTTTGTTCGGGCCGTTGTACTGGATATGGGATCATCCCTTCCTGCTTTCGGTGGTGCAATGGAGCGTGATTCTTGCGGGAGGATTGGTTCTGGCGTGGGCGGGCCGGCGTCAAGGCGTGGATAGTCTGTGGGTTGCGGCCATCCTGGTTTTCTGGACCGGCAATCATTTCACCCAGGCCGTCCAGCTCTGCGAGTTCCATAGTACGAGTCTTTATTTGCTGCTCTTGCCAGCCATTTATGCCTGCCTGGTGCTCAAACGCCGCTGGGTCTGGATTCCCCTGATTCTGCTGTGCGGGTTGCGCGAAGATGGCGGTTTGTATGCCCTGCCGATCCTGCTCTGGTATACCGTGCGGGAGAAGTGGAGTCCCGGTTACCTCTATATCCTGTTGATCCTGGCTTACGTGGCCATCGCGGTGTGGTTTGTCTTTCCCCTGTTCAATAGCGGCAGGTCCGCCATCGCGGCCCGTGGTGAAGTGTTTGGAGGCGGCTCGCAGCACTGGGTGGTTGGCGCGCGTGACCGGTTGATTGCCCTCGGCTGGGCCGTGGTGCCCACGGTGGCTTTCTGGGGGCGCGGGAGAGGGTTGCGAATCTTTGCGGTCCTCTTGCCTTTGCCGTTGCTGGCCAATCTGTTCAGCCACTGGGATTGGCAGTACAAACTCACCATCCATTACTCGGCTAATGTCGTGGCTACCATGGGTGTCGCCATGATGGAGGCGGCCCGTCAAACCCCCTTGCCGGGTGAATGCCGTCAG
>CAZZBA010000008.1:32594-34898 GCA_964652765.1 uncultured Victivallales bacterium
CAGCGGTGGACCCCGATGCTGCGCGTGGTTCTGCTGCTGGCGGTCACCGCTACGGGATACTATGTGCGAGGCTTCCTGCCGGGATCCAGGAGGGACGCTGAGATATACACCACGATCAATCAGAAGGGACTCCATCTTTTGGAGGTGGCCTGCCACGAAGTGCCCAAAGAGGGTGTTCTTTCGGCGGAGTGGCAGATGTTGGGTCACTTGGCCAATCGGCACGACCTGCTGTACAGTAATCTGGGACTACCGGGCCAGACCCAGGTGCCGGTGGATCTGGTATTGGCTCGCATCAGCCAATTACCAGAGGAGTATTGGACCTTGATTCGCGAGCACCGTTGGGGGGTTCGTTATTGGGACGCGCGCTATGTCTTGCTGGATCGTCATTTTCGACCGGAGCGGAACGAGGCGTTTATCCGCGATCAGCAGAACCCGAAAATCGCGTTCGCCTATACCCGTTACCGCCATGGCAAAAACGTCATGGAACGCGGATATGGTCCGATCCGCTACTGGGCGGGCGGTGCGAAGGGCAAATTGCGGCCGATTTCCCTGGGGGGCGAGTTGGTGCTGGCACCCGGTGATTACGAATATGCCGTAACGTACCGGTCCGGCACCCCGGGGAGCAGTCCGGTCGGAACCCTGATCCTCAACGACACGAGGCTGGCCCGGCATGTGCTGACCGTGCCGATGGATGATCCGGGTTCCTCGAACTGGCATACCCAGATCCTGAAGTATCATCTGGCCGAGGAAACCAAGCTGGAATTGCAGGTCATGGGGGGCGACCCTCCGCTCTGGTTGAAAGAGGCGGTGGTGAAACAGGTGCCTGCTGGTGCGGAGTAGATCTGTCGGTCATTCGACGGCCTGTGAAGGTAGTCACTCCCAGCTTTATCGGGGCAGTTGCGCGCGGAAATCCTAAGATCGTTCCGCGCCTTCGCCTCGGTGCTTGATGACCCGCGCCGGTACACCGACCGATACCGTGTTTTCGGGAACGTCTTTCGTGACGACAGCACCTGCTCCCAGAATCGCGTTCGCCCCGATGCTGACGCCGTCAAGCACCTTGACGGCCGCACCGAACCAGCACCCCGGTGCCACGGTGATCCCGAGCGACGAACTGCCCTGCTCGTTGATCGCGCGGTCCCCTGTGTCGGCGACATGGTCTCCGCCAATAAAATAACAGAACGCCGCTACCAGCGTATTCTCGCCAAGTTCCACCCGGCTGCCGGAAAATATTTCCGAATTGAAGCCGATATTGACTTTGCGGCCGAGTATGATGTCACCGTTCTTGCAGCTGAGGATGCTGTTCCGTCCGAGAAAGACACCGTCCCCGATCTGAATGCCGCGATTCGAAGGCCCCTTGGCATCAATCAGGCAGTTGTCGTCAATGATCACACCATCGCCGATCTCGATCTTGTTGGGGTGGCGCAGCACGACATTCTTGCCGAAGCACACGCCCCTGCCACATTTCTTGAGCAGCAACGGATAAAGCTGGCGCCGCACAATCAAGCCAAGCACCCCGTTCAGGTTGGCGCAGATCATGTTGACAAGCTCGTACTTCAGGATCGCCAGGATCCCGCGCTTGCCCACGATCAGATCCGAATACAAGTCCAGATTGGACTTCCGGCCGGCAGTCATTTCCTGCTGGATTCGCACACTGTCTCGATTGTTACTCATTATCACGGTTCCCCGCCGGTCAGGCGAATTCCAGGGCGCGTTTGCGGTAATGGAGGTAGTTCTCGTAGGGGACTTCCTCGGGGACGCCGTGGTCGCAGGTGGGGATGTAGCCGCCGCGGGCCTGCATGACCGGGAATATCCGGTCGATCATCGCGTCGATCTCCTTCTTCCCCTGCGCCAGGATGCGCTTGTCGATGCCGCCGCTCATGACCAGATTCGGGTATTGCCTGCCGATCTCGACCACGTCGCAGCCGGAGGCGACCTCGAACGGGCTCATGACATCCATCCCGAGTTCCTGGTAGACCGGGATCGATGGCGTCGCCCAGCCGTCGGTATCGACCTGGAAGAACAGGTGGCGGGTCTTGTCGAGTTGCCGTGCCTTGATTCCGCTGATCAGGTCCTGGTAGTACGGCCAGAGGAATTCGCGCATCATGTCCGGCGAGATCAGCGAGCCGTTGTTATAGCAGATATCCTCGGCAATGAAGAGTTCGTCGAACGTGATGTGCTGCTGGTAGCGGGAGATGACCACCTGGGCCAGTGCCAGCCAGGTCTGCATGCAGTCGTGGATCAGTTCCGGCTCGTCATAGAACTTGTACAGCAGGTCGCCCGGCCCGATCAGGCTGCGCAGGTACA
>CAZZBA010000009.1:0-34511 GCA_964652765.1 uncultured Victivallales bacterium
CTTTACAAAACCCCTCGCCGTGCCCGGCTTCAAGCGGGCACGGCGAGGGGTTTTGTAAGAGCCTCGATTGTATATAAAGCGTGCTGGTGAGGCCAAGTGCGGGCAGGAAGCGATAAATAAAAGGCAGGCCAGACCATTTGGGCGGTGGCAGTCAGTCTACAAAGGAAAAAGTCAGATGATGACGAAGAGAACGAGGGTTGTGTTTTTCGCGTTTGCCGCCATGGCGCTCTGGTCATCCAGCTACGGGGCACCGCCTGCTACCGCTCCGCTGACGGAGGCTGGCGAGAAGCTCCAGGCCCGTTATGGAGTGATGCTCTCGGAGTTGAAGGCCGAGATCGGCAACGCCGTGCCGGCGGTTGATGAACAGAAGAAGTCCGCCTTCATGGCGGCCCGTGAGGTTGTGAAGAAAACCAAAGCCGCTGTGGTCGCGGCGCAGCAGCCCTTGGACAAGATCCAGGCTGCAAGAGCGCTGGTGGACCACGCGAATGGCAAGTGGATCGGAGGTGCCAATACGGGGATTGCGGAGGCAGAAGCGGCACTGGAGAAGGCGACCACGGATGCCGAACGTGAAGTGGCGAAGAACGATCTGGAAAAATGGCAGAAGAACAAGGAAGACGGTCTCAAGGCACTGGCGGAACGCCAGGCCGGATTGGATACGGCAATGGCCGACGAGGCGAAGAATATCCAGGCAAGCAAGGATGCCCAGGCCGCGCTGGTTGAGGCGGAGTCAAATGAACTGAAGGCAGCCAAAGCCATGCTTGCCGACCTGGGCCCGATCCTGTCGAGCGACAAGCTGGACGCGAAGCTCATCAAGTGCGCCGTGCTCGTCAACGCCACGCCGAAGGGGCTGGCGGAATTCGCGCAGCAGGGCAAGGAGCAGGAGGAATTGGTGGAAAAACTGCTGGCCGACACCGCTCTGATGAGGGATATGCTCGAAGCCGGCGGGGCAAGCGGCGGCAAGTACGGGCAGGCGATGCAGATCTATACCGACATCCGGAAGGCGACCAATAAAGCCGCTGACGGAATCCTGTATCGCCTGGCGCTTGGCACGAGCACGGAACATGCGGTGCCGGTGGGGCAGCGCAACGCGATCGCCGAGACCAATGCACCGGCCTTTGTCGACCCGGTCAAGCGCTACCTGCATTATGAGAAGGCGTATCTGGATGGCGAACTGGATCCGGCTTTCAAGAACATGACAGCCTGGGAATGCCGCCAGATCGTCAACAGCTACGCTCCCGATCACATCCTGGCCTGGGGTCGCGAGATGCTGCGGAATTACCGGCCCGACCATATCCTTGTCCCGGACTATGGCTGGCGCTATTCGGGGGCTGTCCGGACCGATGTGGCCTATAAGCATTCACAAGAGTACGTGGATACCGACACGCTGGGCTTCTTCCAGAACGTGATCAAGAACGGCGGCATCTGCGGACGACGTGCGTTCTTCGGCGTGTTCATCATCAAGTGCTTCGGGCTCCCGAGCGTGGAGCGGCCGCAACGCGCCCATGCCGCGCTGGCTCGCTGGACCCCCGAGGGATGGGTTGTCAATCTTGGTGCCGGCTGGGGGTATCGCGATGCCAAGGGGGTGCTGGGCATGAATGATGCCGACTTCGTGCTGGAAACGCAGATGCAGAAGTATCCGGCGGACAAGATCAAGGCGTTGCGCGCCCAGTGGGTGGGCGATGCCCTGGGCGAGGAGAAGTACAACAGTTTCAAGGACGGCAGCGGAGGTCTCTGGAATGTCATGGCCCTCTTCCAGAAGAAGGTGATCGTCGCGGATGCGAAGCCGGTTGAGCTGGCGGCGCTGGGAACGGAACTTGGCGAGGCGAACGAATCGGCCGAGAGCAAGGCGAAGGCGGTTGAGAAGGCGGTTGTCACGGACGATGACAGGCAGGTGGTGGTCGATTCCAAAGGCGTGATCACGATTCCGGCGGCGGCATGCGGCGGGGAGAACCAGCTTATAAAGAGCTTCCTGGGTGGTCAGCAGATGATCTGGGGCGGTCCGCTGACGTGCGACGTCGATGTCGCGCGCGCAGGCAAGTATGCGCTCACGGCGCGAGTGGCTACGGTGCATGGCGAAGCGACTGCACCGCTGACACTGAACGGTGCCAAGGATCCTGCCGTAATCGCTATTCCCTTCACGGTCGGCGCATGGCAGGCGACTACAGCCGTGGAACTCGCTCTGGTGAATGGCAGGAACACGTTGAGTTTCGCGGCGCCGTCAACGGGCCTTGCCCTGAAGGAGTTCACGCTGACGCCGGGGAAATGAGGGCTGACATGAGAAAACCAGAATTATTCAAAGCCCAGCCGATCTGGTTGGCGGGCGTGTCCGAGGAGATGAACGTTACGGCCGGAATCCGGGCGGTTTTCGAGGCGGGGAGAGGCATGCACCGCTTACGCATGGCGGGATCATCGGTGTACCGCATCCGGTTGAATGGCAAATTCGTGGGGTATGGGCCGGCGCGGTGCGGGCATGGTTATTATCGAATAGACGAATGGGAGTTGCCGGTTGTGGAGGGAAAGAACGTGTTGGCCATAGAGGCGGTCGGATACAACGCCAACAGTTTCGCCACACTCGATCAGCCGTCGTTTATCCAGGCGGAAATCATCGCTGGTAGCAAGGTGATTGCCGCGACCGGCAAGCGTTCCTTTGCAGTTTACCGGCTCCTGGAGCGTATCCAGAAGGTCCAGCGCTATAGCTTCCAGCGCACTTTTGTGGAGGCCTACAACCTCACGCCGCGTTCAGCGGATTGGTGCACGAAGCTGACTTTTCGAAAGCTGCCCGCGGCGGTGGAGATTCTCAAGCCGCGCCGGTTGGTTGCCCGCGGCGTGCCGTATCCCCGGTTCGAAACGCGGCAACCTGTGGCGCAGACGGCTACGGGCTCGCTGCGTCCGGCCAAGGATCCCAAACTTCGCCGGGGCCGGGAGTGGTCCGGTCCGCGCCCGGAATTCAAAGCCTTTCCGGCCGGTTCAACGACATGCTATCCCTCCCACGAGCTGGAGGCGCTTGATTCGACGGTACGCTCCCGGCGGGTGGATGCCTATTGCCCCGCGGATGAGTTGACGATTAAACCGGGGCACTTCCGCATTTTCGATCTCGGCTGCAATTTGACCGGCTTCATCGGCCTCAAGGTCACCTGTGATCAACCGGTGGACCTCTATCTTGCCTTTGACGAGCTGGCGATGAAAAATGGCGATGTGAGCCTGGTGCGCTACCACTGTGCCAATGTGGTCAAGTATTCGCTCAAGCCGGGGGCGTATGAGCTGGAGACGATCGAGCCATACACGCTGAAGTACCTGAAGCTGGTTGCCATGGGCGGGGCATGCCGCGTATCCGGGATCTATCTGCGGGAGTATGCTTGTCCGGATGCCTACCGGGCGTCCTTCGCGGCATCGGATCCGCAATTGGCGACGCTCTTCGAGGCGGCACGCCAGACCTTCCGCCAGAATTCGGTGGATATCTTCATGGATTGTCCCGGACGCGAGCGCGCCGGTTGGCTGTGTGATAGTTTCTTCACCGCCCGTGCCGAGCGCGATCTTTGCGGCAGCAATCCGATCGAGCACAGTTTCCTGGAGAACTACCAGCTGCCAGGGCGTTACCCCTTCCTGCCCAAGGGGATGTTACCCATGTGCTATCCCAGTGACCATAATGATGGCGTTTATATACCCAACTGGGCTATGTGGTTTGTCCTCGAACTGGAGGAGTACCTGCACCGGACTGGCGACCGCAGATTAGTTGATGACCTGAAGCGGAAGGTCTATGGCCTGCTCGACTATTTCAAGCCATACCTCAATCGGGATGGCTTGCTGGAACGGCTCGATAAATGGATTTTTGTGGAATGGTCCGAGGCGGCCAAGTTCGTCCAGGACGTCAGTTATCCTACCAACATGCTCTATGCCGGGATGTTGGATGCCGCGGCGGCGCTCTACGGCGATCCTTCCCTGCGCCAGCAGGCGGCACGGGTGCGCAAGGTCATCCGCAAACAATCCTTTGATGGCGATTTTTTTGTCGATAATGCCATTCTCAAGGAGAACGGATCTTTGCAAGTCACCCGCAACCGGACGGAAACCTGCCAGTATTATGCGTTCTTCTTTAATGTGGCCACGCCGGAGTCTCATCCTGAATTGTGGAGGAAGTTGCTGGCCGAGTTCGGGCCGAACCGGGATTCGGCGGTGCAGTATCCGGAGATTCACCCCGCCAATGCCTTTATCGGGTTCTTTTTGCGGCTGGACATCCTCTCGCGTTACGGACAGAATCGTTTGGTCCTGGAGCAGCTCTACAAGAACTATCTGCCCATGGCGCAGACCACCGGCACGCTGTGGGAGCATAAGGATACCTCGGCGAGCTGCAATCACGGTTTTGCATCCCATGTGGCCCATATTCTCTACCGCGACATCCTGGGGATCCGTGTGGATCCGGTCGCGAGGACGGTAACCTTCAGGGTTCCGGATTTGCCCTTGGATTGGTGCGAAGCCCGTATCCCTGTGGGTGACGAATGGATCGAGGCCGGATGGAGCAGGAAGACCGGTGCGATTCAGCGTCATCTTATGGTTCCGAAAGGCTTTGTTGCAACGATAGCAGGTCTATAGAAAGCCATTCCGGGCGGTTTGGAATTAGTGGACAGAATACAAAAAGGTATCATAGGATAACCGGATCGTACGGATTAACAAAGGAGAGTCGAGAATGAAGAAGTTTCTGCCGATTATTGTGCTGGTTGCCCTGGTGGCGGCGATCGTGGTGATGAGAAAAGGCCAGTCCTCCGCAGCAGTCGAGCCGGTCGTCTGGTATGGAATGATGCCGCATCCCTATATAACGGAAGTGGAGCTGGGCGCCAAGGCGGCCGCTGCGGATTCCGGTGTGCCCTTGCTTGCCGTGGTGGGGCAGGAGTGGTCGCAGGACAACGAGAACGCCAACGTCAAGGCGCTCTCCACCAAAGGCCATAAAGCCTTCAGTATATTTCCCGGCGATCCGGCCGGGGCCAACGGCCTGTATGCGGAGTTGGTCCGCAATGGTCAATCGGTGGTGGCCTACGGCGCGGAACCCAACATTCCAACCCCGGCCTCGTTCACGGTGGCTACCGACATCCGCCAGGCAGCCACGGATGCCGCGGAAGAACTGGTGAAGTTGCTGGGGGAAAAAGGGAACATACTGAACGTCCTGGAAACGGTGACGGATGTGAACACGAAGATCCGCGATGATGCCATCATCGCGGTCGCCGCGAGATATCCCGGCGTGAAAATCATCCAGACCATTTCCGATATGAGCCAGGTCAGCGTGGCGAAGGAGAAAATACAGAGCGCACTCGCGGCTCGCGGCGGAGAAATCGACGGTATCATCACAACCGGCTACAACCCGACCATCGCCGCGGCCGCGGTCCTGACTGAATGGCATGCCGATCCCGGGCACAAGCGCATCCGCTACATTGGCATCGATACGGGTTCCACCGTATTGGAGGCGATCCGCAACGGCGCGATCGATGCCACGGTCTCCCAGAATCCGTTTGGGCATGGTTACATCTCCTGCACCCTGCTGGCCAAAATGACCCAGGGCTGGAAGCCCCGGCAGCCGTACACGTTCATCAATGCCGGCCACGTCGTGATCACCAAGGCTAACATCGACACGTACGGAACGCAGATTCGCGCCATGACCGACGCGATAATTGCCGACCTGGAAACCAAGTATCTGGCCCCGCCGCAGTAAGGTCGGATGGGGATGGGCGCATGCTCGAACTGAAAAACATTTCGAAGTCCTTTCCGGGCGTCAAAGCGCTGGATGATGTCAGCGTCACGTTCGCCCCCGGCGAAATCCACGCGCTGGTTGGCGAGAACGGCGCCGGGAAAAGCACCCTGATGAAAATTGTGACCGGGATCTACCAGCCGGATTCCGGTACGATCCTCTTTGACGGGAAGCCGCTTCGATTTGGCAGCTACCGCGACAGCCTCAAGGCGGGCATCGGGATTGTGCACCAGGAGATCCAGGTGGTTCCTGAGAGCACCGTGGCCGAGAGCATCATGATCGACAAGCTGATCACGGTGCCGGGCACTGGGATTATCCGCTGGAATGAGGTGAACCAGGCTGCGCTGAAGTACATGCGCATGGTGGAGCTGGACATCCCGCCCGATACGCTGGTCAAGAGCCTCAGCGCCGCGCAGAAGCGCCTCACCCAGATCGCCGGGGCGTTGGCCGCGGAGGCGCGCGTGATCCTGCTGGACGAGCCAACGGGCGCCCTGACCGCCCACGAGGCGGGTAACCTGTTCAAGATCCTGCGCGACGTGCGCGATCGGGGCGTCACCCTGGTATTCGTCTCCCACAAGTTCGAGGAAATCTTCGATCTGTGCGATCGGGCCACGGTGTTGCGCGACGGGAAATGGATCGGCACCCGCAAGATCGCCGATCTGGAAATCACTGCACTCATCCAGATGATGATCGGCCGTGAATTCACCGAAACCCACCTCGGCCGCGTCAGCGTCAATCGTGACCGGGTGGTGCTGGAGGCTGATGGGCTTACCCGGCACGGCCGGATCCAGGAGGCATCCTTCACCCTGCGCGAGGGCGAAATCTTGGGTTTTTACGGTCTCGTGGGGGCCGGTCGCACGGAACTGGCCCGTGTAATCATCGGCGAGGACCAGGCCGATGCGGGATGTCTGCGGGTTTACGGTGAACGAGCTCGGATCCGCACCGTGGGCGACAGCCTGTATCGTTACGGAATCGGTTACGTCACGGAAAACCGGAAGGAGGAGGGGCTCTTTCTCCAGGATACCGTGCGCAGCAATATCTCGGTCGGCATCTGGCCGCGGCTACAGAACAAATTCACACGGTATATCAACCGCCGCAAGGAAGACGCGGTCTGTCGCTCCACGGTGACGTCCATGTCCATCAAGACGCCGGGGCTCAATCAGGTGGTGCAAAACCTGAGTGGTGGAAACCAGCAGAAGATCAGCGTGGGCAAGTGGTTGGCGGCGGACTGTAGGATTCTGATCATCGATGAGCCGACCATCGGCGTCGATGTGGGCGCCAAGGATCAGATTCATCACCTGATCCGGGACCTCGCCGAAAAGGAGCGCAAGTCTGTGATCCTGATCTCCTCGGACATGCCGGAGATTATCAAGCTGGCGAACCGGATCCTGGTTTTCCGACAGGGCCGCATCGTTGGGGAAGTGGACGACGTGGACAATCCGGCGCGAGGGTATAAGGATATCAGCACGGCCATTGGAACGTTTCTCAGGTAATAAAAAAGGATGCAAGCATCATGAGTCAACCCGCCCCCGCAATAACCAATTCCCTTGAGCAACGCACGTTGATTACCGGCCGTACGATGGGTCTGATTATGGCCGCGCTGATTCTGTTCGCCGGTATCGCGCTTATTTCCGGCACCTTCCTGAGCAGCTACACGATGTTCGTGATATCGCGGCAGGTGGCCGCCTTCACGATCGTGGCCCTGGCCCAGGCCGTGTGCCTGGTCGTGGGGGGGATGAATCTCTCGGTGGGCGCGATCGGCAGCATGTCCACGGTGGTCTTGGGACTCTGTTTTGCCGAGGCCGGCTTGAACGGGTGGATCGCCGTGCCCCTGGCTCTGCTCTGCGGGGGCCTCGCCGGACTGGCCAATGGCCTGCTGATCGTCAAGCTTCGCATCAACTCGTTCATCGTCACATTGTCCACGATGTTTGTCTTGATGGGGTTGCGTTCGGGTATCTCGGGCGGGCAGCCTTATGCCGTGCCGCCGTCGTTCTGCACGGTGGGGCAGCAGGGTGTTTTCGGCATCCCTTACGTTTTCCTGATCATGCTGGTGGTGCTGGGCATCATGAGCTACATGTATCGCAACACCGTCTTCGGGCGCCGCATGCTCGCCACCGGTGGTAACGCCGACGCCGCGCGGCTGTCGGGCATCAATAACGACAACATGATTATCGGGGCCAATGTATTGTCCGGCGTCCTGGCGGCGCTGGCTGCCGTGTTGTTTGCCTCCGAGCTGGGTTCGGCGGCCCCGGAGACCGGCGATTCGTGGCTGATCGTCTCGTTCGCCGTGGCGATCATCGGGGGCACAGGGCTCACCGGCGGCGTGGTCTCGCCCTACGGCATATTCATGGGCGGCATCATCTACACCTTGATCCGCCACGGCCTCATCGAGATGAAGGCCAACCCTTACTACATGAACGTCTATATCGGCACGCTGATCCTGTTGACCATTGCCATTGACCGGATTCGGGAATCGTACGGCGAAAGAAAGAAGTAGCAACCTTGAAAACAAGAAATCTATCAACCCTCGTTTGTGCGATGGCATTACTCTTGACTGCTCCTCTCGCATGGGCCCAGACAACCTATACGTGGACCCAGGCCACCGGAGGTGCTCGGAATTGGGACGATGGCGTCAACTGGTCTAACGGAGTCGCGCCCAGCACGGTTTCAGGCGACACAGTGGACTTCAGCACCGTGAACATCGCCGCGAACACCACGCTGACCCTCCAGGCGGACCGCACGGCGGAAATCTGGAAATTCGGCGATACGAGCAATGGCCAGGACTGGATTGTCGCCACCGGCAACAAGATAATCCTTGCGGGAACGACGCCTACCATCAACGTCGTGAACCGCACGGCGACCCTCAACAACGTCCTGGACGGCACATCGGTGTTGACCAAGTCAGGAGCCGGAACCCTTGCCCTAACCGGCTCAAATACCTACACCGGCGGCACGGTCCTCAACACCGGCGGCTTGATATTCACAAGCGACAGCAACCTCGGTGCCACTACCGGCGCGCTTACTCTGAACACCAACCTCACCACCAGTGGCGCTATTAATTTATATGCCGCACGCGCCATCGTGATCAACAACGGCGCCATTTGGGAGCACAATAATGCGAATGTGAATTTAAACATCAACGGCCCGGTGTCCGGCACCGGCGGCTTCAATGCGAAGAGAACCAACGCAGGCTCCGTTCAAATCAATTTGAATAGCACCGGCAACACCTTTACCGGACCCATCTCCATGACGGGTAACGATACGATGTTTCAGTTCAATAGTCTTGTAGACTCTAACGTCGGCAACATCACTTTTTCCACGACTACGACAACCTACAGCTTTTTCAGGTACGGTAGCGGGGCGAGTGCGAGCCTGGCATTGAACAACCGTCAGATCGTGCTGGCCACCGGGAACACCATTGCGCTCATCGATAACTCGAGCACGAACACCTTCACGATCGGCAGCAATCTGATCGACCAGGGCACGGGTACCAAGACCTTGCAGCTACAGGGCAGCACCGCTGGCCTCAGCACGTTCGCTGGCAACATTGCCCAGGCTGGTTCCACGATTGGCCTCACCAAGGCCGGCAGCGGCACCTGGGTTCTCTCCGGTACAAATACCTACAGCGGCGGAACGACTCTCGGCGCCGGCACGCTCAAGGCCAATGGCTCCGGCGCGCTCGGCTCGAACACGGTCACGGTCAGCGCCGGCACGCTCGTCATCGATGCGGCGGATGCCATGGCCGACACCGCCAGCCTTTACCTGCCCAGCGCGGCCGCGAAGAACATCACCATGAACGCCAACGACACCGTCGGGAAGCTCTTCCTCGGCGGCGTGCAGCAACCGAACGGGACCTATAGCTCCTCGGGTGCAGGCAGCGCCTGGATGAATACCGGCAGCGGTGTTCTGACCGTCGGTCCCGCCTCAGTCCAGCCCGTTTACTGGGATCTCGATGGCACCACCGCCGGCGCGGGCAGTGCCACCCCGGCAGGCACCTGGAATGCGGCGAACCCGTTTTGGAACGCCGTGGCCGATGGCAGTGGCTCCGTGGGCACTTGGACCGCCGGACGGACCGCCACCTTCGCTGCCGGCACGGACGCCACGGGAACCTATACGGTGGCCGTGGACGGTACAAAGGACATCGGCGGCCTGAACTTTGAGGAAGGCACGGTTACGCTTTCGGGTGGTACGGCGCTGCGCCTCGTGTCCGACTCGCTGGCCTTCGTCGCCACGAACCTGACCGCGACCATTGCGACCCCGCTCACGCAGGACGCCACGGCGCGGCAACTGACCAAGAGCGGCTCCGGCACACTCATCCTGGCCGCCGACAACGCCTACACCAGCAACACGGTTGTAGGCGCGGGCATCCTCTCGGTACCGAGCCTTGCCAATGCGGGCGCGAATAGTCCTCTCGGCGCCTATCCGACGGCCGGAGCGGGTGGGTTATCCCTCAACGGTGGCACGTTCCGGTACACCGGCGGCAGTGCCAGCAGCGATCGCGGTCTCACCCTCGCTGGCGGCAGTACCATTGATGTGAATCCTGCCGCCACGGCGCTGACGCTTGGCGCGTGCTCGCTGGGCGCCTTCACGCTCAACGTCACCGGCGGCACCGGCAGCAGTCTCGCCTTGGGTGACGTCACGCTTACCGGCGCGGCGACCCTGAACCCCACCACAGCCAACCTGACGGTGGCCTCCTTTACCGGCGTTCAGAACCTGACATTGAGCGGAACCTCGTCAAGCAATGTTGTCACGGGCGTAATCGGCACCGGTGCTGGCACGCTGACCAAGAGCGGCACCGGGACCTGGACGCTTGCCGGGACCAACACCTACACCGGCGCGACCAGCGTAAGCGGTGGCACGTTGCTATTAGACGGTGGCGCGATTACCAATTCCAGCAACGTGAAACTGACGGGTAACAGCGCCAGTCTCATCCTGACCAACGGTGCGAGTGTCGTTACGACTGCGGATCTCCAAACCCTCGGATACGGTGTGAATTCCTGTGTCATGGCCGTGGTCGGCTCTACGGGAACGTCCAAGTATAACGGTAAGGGGGGAGACTTCGGCATCGGTTACACGTATAGTTCAGCGGCGCAGTACAATCGGCTGGTGATTGGGGCGGGCGGAGTGGTGACCAACGTGGGTAACGTTTGGGTCGGCAGCGGGGGCGCTTACACGAGTGGGAGCAGCTACAATAATCAGTTGTTGGTGAGCGATGGTGGCAAACTGTTCGCCAATGCCACTCTAAAGGCTGGGGTGATTAATCCCACGGGGAATGACAACTGCAACACGACCAATAATACCGTGTTGATCGCCAATGGCAGCGTTGTCCGCGCTGGCGCGGAGGTCTACGTCGGCGCCCTTGACCCGGGCAGGGCTAACGGCAACGGGTCATACAGTTTCAATAGCCTGACAATCACCAACGGAGGGCAGTTGTATAGTGGAGGCGCAACGAGCTATATTGGCCGGGTCGTCAGCACCTACGCGGCCGCCAAAGCCAACAGCAACACGGTGACCGTCGCCGGCAGTCTCAATGGTACCAATGCCCTCTGGAATCTCGGCGGCAAGCCTCTGATTGTGGGGTACACGACCACCTCCACCGCGATCGGTAATGTATTGACCGTAGGTGCCGGTGGCGTGGTGACCAATATCAGCACGCTTACCGTTTCGCCGACCAACACGCTGTCTCTGGGGGCGGGCGGCCGGATCTACGTGACCGGCGCGCTGAACGTGAACAACGCGACGCTCAACATCGTGACCAACGGCGCGCCGATCGGTACCTATGTGCTTGCGTCCTACGGTACACTGACAGGCTCGTTTGCAGCGACGAACGGTATTCCGCGCAACAATATCCTCGATATGAATTACAAAGGCCTGAATCAGGTCGCCATCGTGGCACCCCCGAGCGGTATGCTCTTGATTATTCGGTGAGTGCGGGCAGCGGATGTGTGTTTCGTACTCAGCGTCTTTCTCCCTCAGTTGCTTGCTGCCGGTGAGTTATTTCCGGGATAGGCGAGGGAGTATAGCGGCAATATAACGATCCATCATGTCGTCGGGAATATTTGGGGGCAGGTGATTGCCGGTCGCCACGATGGCCCCTTTGCATCGTTCAAGCAGCTTGAATGTACGGTCGATGTCGGCATCCATCTTGTCGCCGTGGTTGAAGGTGAGGTCGCGGCAGTCAACACAACTGCCCACGAGGCAGTGTGAAGAGCCAAACCGTTCCACCATGAACTCGAAGTCCGTCATCGGTTCAAAGATAAAACCGTCCGCGCCTGCCTTGGCCACATCGTCGGCAAATTCCATGAAATTGGCGTCGGAGCAGAATAGGACTTTCTTGCCGGCCTGATGCAGCGGTTTCCAGAGCCTGGCATAGCGCGGGATGATGACCTTGCGATAGATCTCCGGGTTCATGAATGCGCCTTCTGACCAGACAAAGTCGTCATGCTGGATGATCACCTCGACGTCCGTGGCCGCCCAGCACTCCATATGAAAGAGCGTGCGGCTGAAGAAGCTGTCGAGAACAGCTTCCATGCGCTCCGGATCAGATAGCGCCATGAGGAACATGTCCCAGCCGAATGCCTGTATGGCGCCGGATACGATGGTCTTGTAGTAGCCGCCTGTGGAAAGCTGGTCCGGCCAGTGCGCGCGCCGCTTGTCTGTTGACTGCTGGTACGCGGCGATCTGCTCGTCGCGGCTTGGCAGGCCGTACTCCTTGACCGCGTCGAACGCCCAGACTTCCTCCATGGTCTTGAATGGACACACCTCTACCGGCACTTTATCGCTGCCGTCAGAAGCATATTCGGCGTGACCCATATTTGTGCAGCGGCCATATTTGGCCCAATTCGAATACAGCCCGTCATCGGTTACCCAGTTGAAGTCAATCGCCCATTGACGGTTCAACTCCTTGGTCCTCCCAGGATTGTCAGACTCCATGCCTGTTCGCTGGCGAATATAGTCTGTGTGGTACCCCAGGCTATACTCGGTGTGGGCCCAGCGCTCGCAAGGCTTTAAGTTGATATTATCCAGCGCAACCTGACGGCTCATCTCGTAATCCCTCCTGATGGTTCCTGCATCGCGGCAATGCACGTAAAAGGTATTGTAGTTTCGCGCATTGAATGGTCATAAATCTATTGAAAATCGCGATATAGATGTGTATAAACCGGACATGGATCCGAAATCGCGAATTTATATGCCGTACTGGGAAGTGTTGGCATATGGCTATATTGAGCTTGGGAATTGGGATATCGGGCATATTCTTGTGCCATGCTGGCGGCTGTACTGGGGAGAGCCCGCCTACGCCTGGCTGGAAAGGCGGGGCTGCCGCTGGGACCTTCAGCCAGACCAGCTTCTGATGATTGCGCCATACAGCCGGATTGAATCCGGGGTTTCGGGAACATGCCGGCACTTCTGGATCCATTTCACAGCGTCGTCGCCCTACGACTTCGTGAATGACTGGATCGGGACCGTGCCGCTAAGCGATACAGGCTGCAAGGAGCTGGTCGCGCTTGCCGGGGAATTCGGCCGTCAAGGGTCTTCCTCGGTGCAATTTGGAACCCGGCTGTCCAGCCTGATATCAAGCGGAATGGCGGCTGTACCGGATGAATTGCTGGGGACGGTACGACTTGAGCCGCGCGTGGACGCGGCGCTCCGTCTCATGCGCAAGGATCTGGCTATGCCGGTTCAGGAGCTTGCCAGGCATGCAGGGTTATCTCCACGCGCGTTGGATCGCTTGTTTTCGGAAGCTCTCGGTCAATCCCCAAAGCGGGTGCAGGGCATGCTGCGCATGAACCGGGCGGAACTGAAACTCGTGTACACGGACGAAACGATTGAGGCGATTGCGGAGGGATGCGGCTTTCACGACCGTGCCCATTTCTCCCGTGCTTTCGGAAATGCGCATGGTATCGGACCGGCGGGTTACCGTTCGAGCGGGCAGCTTTCGAAATAGGACAGGACAAGCTCCCGTATCGCCAACATGCAGATGGTCGCCACGGTCGTCCCGCCCATGCGTAAAATGATGCAAGCCGACCACACGGGGCCCGTGCGAAAACGAACTGGCAACTACGAAAAAATGAACATCCAACGCCCACGTCGGGGAGTCTTTTCTTGGATGTTGGGCGTTGGATGTTGGGCGTTGGGCGTTGAAATGAATTGCTGACTGTGACCACTGACTGTAACATGACCAGGGAATTGTTAACGGGAGGATTTGAGGGCAATAAACGATGAAAATGAACACACATGCTGGAATGATTTTCGTATGGCTGCTTGCCTTGCTGGTTTGCCCAATGCTTGAAGCCAAGGAAGAGCAGCGAAAATGTGGCATGGACCGGGATTACTGGCTCTATACCCCGGACAACATGGTAACGGGGGAGACCTATTGGCTGGTCGTGGGAGTGCATGGCTTCAAGGGTAATGGCAAGGGTGCGGCCGGGTTGGGCGGGTGGGTTCAGGAGATGGACGATGTGATTGTGGTTGGTCCTACATTTCCTTCCACCGGGCCTTTCTACCAGGGCCTGCAGGCGGAGACGGATAAGCAGCTTCTGGATATCTACAAGGCTCTGCAGAAAGAGTTCAAGCTGCATAACAAGATGTTTCTATATGGATTTTCCGGTGGAGCCCAGTACACGCACCGATTTGTCAATAAGCATCCCAAGCATGTGATAGGATTATCCGCACATAGCGGAGGCTCCTGGGATGCCAGCCCTCCTTCCGCCGCAAAGGCAGTGCTGTGGACGGTTTCTTGCGGCTTGGAGGATATCAGGATCAGCGAGGGATCCGAAATCCCCCGGATTGATTGCTTCCGTGATTTCTATGCAAGCATGTACAAGGCGAAAGGGTTTACATGCAAGCCCTTTGTCACGGGCGAAGGGCATCGGGCCGGAGGCGAAGTGTCCGCAGCCACCAAGGAGTGTTTCCGGGCCGCCACGACAGGTCTGTTTGACTATCAGCGCGTGGCTACGCAGGGCATGTCCGCAGCGCAGCGTGAGTCCTGGATTCTGCAAGACACAAAACGGGAACCCAGAAGTTTTGACGACGGCCAGAATAAGTATGAACTCTCAATCAACAAGGACGGCTGGACAGTGGGCAGAGATGCGCTCTTGGCGATGGCCGAGACACGCAGGATGATTGACCAGCTGTCCGCGACAGGTAAATAGTTAATAAGAGGGGGTCCAGATGAAGATGAATCGCTGCCGGAAAATGATGACACTCGTTCCTTCCCTGCTGCTTGCAACTGAGGCAGTGATGATGGCGGACGTTACCCCGTCCAGTATGTTTGGTGATCACATGGTACTTCAGCGCGAAATGCCTGTACCGGTCTGGGGCATCGCCGAACCAGGCGAGGAGGTCGCCGTCCGGTTTGCAGGGAAAGTCGAATCGACGAGGGCGGATCAATCCGGAAAGTGGAAAGTGGTTCTGCCGGCACTTGAAGCTTCAGCAGAGGGCCAGGAACTGATGATTGATGGAAAGAATAGGATCGTTCTCAAGGATGTGCTTGTCGGTGAAGTCTGGATCTGTTCCGGCCAGTCGAACATGCAGTATGGCTGGGGCAACGAATCGCAGCCCATGTTCAATTGGGGCGTTGAAACCAACCTTGCCGCCCTGGTCCCCGATGCGAAAACGAAACCGATCCGAAGCTTCGCGGTCATGACCGATGTTTCATTCACTCCCAATCAGAATTGCAAAGGATCCTGGTCCACGAATGTGTCCGGCAGCGCCGTGGCGTTCGGTTTCAGTTACTATCTCTATCAAAAGCTGCAAGTGCCGGTGGCGGTCGTGGTTACCTGCTGGGGCAGTTCCAGCATAGAAGGCTGGATGCCGCGGGACATGACCGGACAGCTGCCGCATTTCAAAGCCATCATGGAGGAGTTCGACGCATCCACGAACACCCAGAGCCGTGTTCGCGCGGCAATGGAGCGGGGCATCAAGCACGGTAATGTCTTTGTCCGGAAACAACCCAACCTCCTCTACAACGCCATGCTGCATCCGTTGATTCCGTATGCTTGCCGTGGAATGGTCTGGTACCAGGGGGAAGCAAATGCTGGCCGCCATGCTGAATACGCGCAGAGCTTGCCGCTGTGGCTGGGGCGTTTGAGAAAAGAATGGGGGCGTGACGATTTCCACCTGCTTGCCGTCATGCTGCCGGGTTACGGCGATCAATCATGGCCCTGGTTCCGCGAGGTTCAGTTGGGGATCCTGAAGGCACCTCACACCTCAGTGGCCAATACGATTGACTTGGGCGACGAGAAAAACATTCACCCGGCCGACAAGGCGCCGATCTGCGAACGGCTGGCGCTGCTCGCCCGCCGGGATGTGTATGGCGAAAAGATCGAAGCACAGGGACCGGTCTTCAAGATTGCCGACGTGAAGGGTAATCGCGTGGTGATCGGATTTGATCACGCGGACGGTCTGAAGACGACCGATGGCGCTGCTCCGGCAGGCTTCCAGATTGCCGGTGGTGACCAGAACTGGCAGGCCGCCACGGCGGTGATCAATGGAACGACAGTTGAGGTAGCGGCGGAAGGTCTCGCGGCGCCGGAATTCGTCCGGTATGCTTTTGCCGGTAAGCCAGTCGTGAATCTGGTGAATGGCGCTGGTCTGCCCGCCTACCCGTTCCGAACAGACGGGCCAAATGTGCAAGCAGAGGCGAATGGGCAGACGGAATGAGAACAATGCTCCCCATGTTGTGGCTCATGGCGGTTTTGTGCAGCGGCTCATCGCTGGCGGCGGAAACGAATCGGCCAGTGAAGATCTTCATTCTCGCCGGGCAATCAAACATGGAAGGCCACGGCGGCGTGAAAACGCCGACAAGAACATGATGGATTTCAGGGCCGCGCAGGCGAGGATCGCGACCTGCCCGGAATTGAAAGGCACCTTGGGATATGTGTGCACCGCGCCATTCTGGTATCCCGAACTGGATGAACTGCCCCGGAAAATGGAGGTTTAGGAAATCCGGGTGGGATTGCGGTTGCGGCGCCGCTCAAAGAGCAGCTGAAAGACAAAAGTGTCTTTCTGGTGCTGGCAAACAGGGGGTTGCCGTAGTTGCAGCGATCTGTGATGTTAGGGATCGGTGGGAAAGTCTGTCTGCATGGCCCTTCCACACGAATGAACCGCGGAGGTAAGAATGAATAATCAGAGGATATCGGCAATACTGGCTGCGTTGACGTTGACCGGGACAATGGCAACAACGACGGACGCGCAGCAGGCGCAACCGCCGGCGTTGACCGATGTCGGGCAGAAGCTTGAAGCGGGGTATGCCGCGCAAATCCAGTCCTTGAAGGCGGAGATTGAGAAGGCTCTGCCGCAGGTCGATGAGCAGAAGAAGGTGGCATTTCTGGCAGCGGTCAGGGACTGTAAATCAATTGCGGCACAGGAAATGGCGCTGAAGGCCGCTGCCGAACTGAACCTGACTCCTTTTCTGACTGACGCGACGTTGGATGCGAAACTGGTTAAATTCATCGTTCTGAATAGCTCTACGCCAAAGGGGCTGGCTGGGTTTGCCCAGCAGGGGGCGGAGAAGGCGGCGATGATTGAAAAGCTCTTGGCCGATCCAGGACTGATGAGGCAGATGCTGGTGGCCGACGGTGCCAATGGCAACAAATACGGCCGGGTAATGGAGATCTATACCGCCATTCAGAAGGCCAGCGCGAAAGCCAAGGACGGTGTCCTGCAGCGGCTCGCACTGGCGGTGGCTCTGGAACACGCGGTTCCTGTAAATCAGAGCAATCCTACAGCCTTCACCAACGCCCCCGCAACCGTCGATCCGGTCAAGCGCTATCTAGCTTACGAGAAAGCCTATCTAGACGGCGATCTGGATCCGGCCTTCAAGGATTTGACGGCATGGGATCTCCGGTTCGTGATTTATGGCGAAGAGCCGGATGAGACCTCTGCCTGGGGCCGTCAGATGCTGCGCAACTACCGGCCGGACATCGCTGCCGATCCCGACTACGGCTGGCGTTATGTTCAGGCGGTGGCTACTGATGTCAAGTACGGTTCCGGTGATCAGAAATATGACAGGCCTGAATTGCAGAACTTCCAGAATATCATCATGAACGGGGGAATTTGCGGGCGGCGCGCGTTCTTCGGGCGTTTCATCTTGCGGGCATTCGGAATTCCGACCACGGCGCGGCCGCAAAGCGGTCATGGCGCGCTGGTGCACTGGACGCCCAAGGGCTGGGTACCCTGCCTTGGCGGCGGTTGGGGCAGCGGTTGGACTGGGACTCGCTACAAAAGAGATCTCGATTTCCTGGCAACCACACAGGCGCGGGAAAACCAGGAGGCTTTCCTGCAGGTGAAACGAGCCCAGTGGTTTGGTGATGTTGCGGCTGAGACTCCCGTCTACGGTGTCCATGAGGGCGTCCCCGGTTTATGGTATGGTGTGTCGCTCTGCACGCAGCGGGATATCATCCAGAAGGCCCAGGCCAAGGTATTGGCAGCGGTGGGGGCGAACCTCGGCGAGTCGAATGAGACCGGTGAGAAGCCAGCCGCCGAAACGGTTGGCATGGCCGACGCCGACGAAAAGATTATTGTCGGCAACGACGGAGTGATCACGATACCGGCCGCCGCGTACAGCAATCCGGCTGGCAGTACGGCAGAGGTCAAGGCCATGAAGAGCTTCGGGGCCGGCCAGCAGATATGCCTTCCGAGATTCGCCCGCGAAGGTCTGACAATCCTGCGGGGCGGCGCGTGGAGAGGTGATGCTGGCGGCGCCAAGTCCGGAGCGCGTCTCCTCAGCGGCGGTTATGGTGCCTACAACAACTGGGGTTTCCGGGCGGCCATGACCCCTGCAGCGAAAGATCCGCAGGATAACCTGACGCTCGACCTCGGTGACGGCGTGACCATGGAGTTCGTCTACATCAAGCCCGGCACCTTCGTGATGGGCGGCGAAAGCGAGAAGGATGGCAAGTGGGAGTGTGTCGAGCTTCCAAAACACGAGGTCACGATCACCAAGGGTTTTTACCTAGGCAAGTACGAGGTGACGCAGGCGCAGTACCAGCTCATCACGGGTGAGAATCCGAGCAAGGCGGCCAACGATCCGAGCTGTCCGGCTGACACGATCGGCGAGCAGGGCGCAGCGGAGTTCTGTGCCAAGCTTTCTGCGAAGGCCGGTCGCCATGTGCGGCTGCCAACCGAGGCCGAATGGGAATACGCCTGCCGCGCGGGCAGCAAGACGGCGTGGTTCTTCGGCGACGATCCAGCGCAATTCGGCGACTATGCCTGGTACAAGGACAACGATGGCGGTAAATCGCATCCGGTGGGCCAGAAGAGGCCCAATCCGTGGGGCCTCTATGATATGTATGGCAACGTCTGCGAGCGAGTGTCCGACATATATGCCCGCGACTACTATGCCAAGAGCCCCAAGGAGGACCCGGTCGGTCCGGTCCGGACGAGGTATTCGTGTTTCGACTATACGGTCAACGTTCCGCGAGCGGGAACGTTCGCGTTGACCGCGCGGGTGGTGGCGAACAATTACAACCAGACGCTCAACGTCTCGGCGAACGGTGACGGGGCGGAGGTCAGCCTGGCGCTGCCCTTCACCTGCGGGGAGTGGAAGGACAGCGAGCCGGTCACGCTCACCCTCAAGGAGGGCGCGAACACCCTGCAGTTCTCGCGCATCAATCCGCCGCAAGCCGGGATAGCCGTGAAAGCGTTTACCTTGAATCCGGTGAAGTAGAGCGTGGTCGGTTACCAGTGATCAGTGACCGGTGATCAGAAGTGATACATGACGGAATCGCCTATAACAAGTAATGGACAGATGCATGCGGGGTTGAAGGCGCATCCACGGCTGTTCGCGACCCCGGAGCGGATCGCCAACCTCAAAAAGCCAGGCACCCTGGAATGGTTGAAGGGCGTGGACCGGTGGGTGAGGGAGAATGCCGAGGTCTGGCTGACACTGCCGCCCTTCGCCGACCTGGACAAGGCGGAGTTCGGTTATTGCACCTACATCGGGCGCGAGCACGAAATGCGGGTTACCGCTTTGGCGATCCGCTGGTTGCAGAGTGGCGAGGAGCGCTACCGGCAGGGCGTGCTCGACTACATCCGCTGGATGAAGGAGAGCGACCCGTGGAGCGAGGTCTTTGATTGCGGCCCGGTGAATCCCACCGAAACCTTTGACCTGAACCACGGCGAACGCGCCCTCACCCTGGCGCTGGCTTACGACTGGCTGTTCGACAGCCTGTCGACAGAGGAGAAGGCGCTATTCCTCGATGTCGCCGCCAGCTACATTTTCGCCCCGGCCATCAAGCATTGCCACAAAGGCGGCGCCTGGTGGTTTGACGGCGCGCACAACAACTGGAACGGGGTCTGCGCCGGCGGCCTAGGCATCCTTTGTCTGGCCATGCATGACGAGAGCGCGGAAGCCCGCGAACTGCTGCCGCGCGTCGAGCACAGCCTCGGGATCTTCATCCGCGCCCACGCCGACAACAGCGGCGCGAGTGGGGAGGGGACCGGATACTGGAACTACGGGATGCGTTACGCCGCGCTCTACCTGCGCAGCCACGAGGAGGCGACCGGCCAGCGGCATCCGCTCCTGGCTTTGCCGTTCATGCCGGACAGCCTGGCGTTTCCGTTCGACTTCAGTCCGCACGGGATGGATGTCGGTTTTGGCGATATTCCCGGATTCGGGCAGCCGCTGCCGTTTCATTACGACACCGCGCGTGCGCTGGGCTGCAAGGAGGTCATTCGCCTGATCAATGCACGCGTGCGCCAGAACCCGTATCCGGTCCCTTCAACCAATACCGGCACGGGGCTGAATTACTGGAATGCACTGGAAGGCGCGACCCCGCTCTGGCTCCTGGTGCACGATGGCGTGGACACGCCGGCCCCGCGGACGGAGGCGCACGTGGTCCGCGTGATTCCCGGGTTGGACTGGGGCATCCTGGCCGACCGCATGCCGGAGCCGAATCTCTACATGTCCGTGCGCGGTGGTAATGCCGGGGCGGCGCATGCGCATGACGACTTGCTGAGCTTCAACTGTTGTGTTGGGAAGGAAATTCTGATCGGCAATCCCAAGCCTTGCAAATATCTGCCGACCACGTTCACGCTCCGGCGCGGCGAGATCCCGGATATCAACCCGCAGTTCAAAAACACGCTGCTCATCAACGGCGTGGGTATCTATCACAATACCAAGACTGACTCGGTTGAGGTGGTGAACGGTCCCGGTTACAAAGGCATCCGCATGGTGGCGACCACTGCATTCACGACGCCGGCCGGCTCACCCCGGCCGCGCAACATGTCCCAGCTCGATTTTGTCGGGCGCCTGTTCCTGATGCTCGACTGGAAATCCTGGTTGATTGTGGATTCTATCTCCTCGCCGAAGTCCGGCCCGTTCCTGTGCGAGTCGCGGCTTCACACGTATGCCAATGTGGAGCTCACCGAACGCGGCGCGTTGGTGACCGGCCAGAACGAGTCACTGCGTCTCGCGTTCGCTTCGAACATGCCGGGGACGTTCCTGACGACCGCCACGACGGCACCGACCACCGCCAGCGACAAGCCGGCCACCATGTTGCGTTGGTGCATGGAGGAACATGTCCGTGAAATCGCCCCGCGGGTGACGCTCCTGGGGGCCCTGCTGAGTCCGGGCGCGGGCACGGCTTCCGTATCGATCTCGCAAGATGGCCCGGTATTCGAGATCATGACCATGGTCGCCGGGGTTACCAGGAAACTGCGCCTGCGAGCGAACCTGCAGTTCGCCGATGCGGGCCTTTAGAGTGAATAACGGCAATGTAACCAGATAGGGGAATATAATCATGCATCAGAAATCATTATGCGCAGTTCTGTCGCTGCTGGCGGTAGCAGCCATTGCCGGAGCGGACTCTGCAAAGCCCGTCAAGATCTATCTCCTTTCCGGCCAGTCCAACATGACCGGACGTGGAGACCCGGGGGATCTGAACAAGCCGGCCGCCGATCAGAAGGCGTCGTTGGTCCGGTTCATCATGGAACCGCAGAACGTGGAGAAATACAAATTCCTCTATAAGGATGATGGGGCGAAAGGCCGCACGTGGACCGTGCGCGACGACGTATTCATCACGATGGGCGGCTGGCCGCACGAAGGAAAATCGGACCAAGGAAAACACGGCGGGTTGGGAATTGGGTACGGTGGTTTTCGCAACAAGGGTTTTGGTCCCGAGCTTGGGCTCGGCCATGCCCTGGGCAACTTCCACGATGAACCGGTGCTGCTGGTGAAGGTGTCTTTCGGCGCCAATAGTCTGGCAGAAAATTTCCGTCCCCCGAGTTCGGGTGGAACGCCGGGCGACAAATACCCGCTGGTGGTCACGGCACTCAAAGAGGCGATTGATCATCTGCCGGAAATCGCACCGGGTTATACCCAGGAACAGGGCTACACGATAGCCGGCTTCTTCTGGAATCAGGGGGAGCACGATGCGGGCGATAAGTTCGCGCCCGAATACGAAAACAATTTGGCAAATCTCATCAAGGATTTGCGGAAGGAGTTCGACGCGCCGGACATGAAAGCGGTGATTGCGGTGACCGGGTACGGTGGCTGGGAAAACACCAATGCGGGGTTGAAAATAGTCCAGGAAGCGCAACTGGCGCTCCCCAATCGGCCTGGGTTCAAGGGCAACGTGGCCACTGTTGAAACTCGCGACTTCTATCGTTCGCAGGAAAAGTTCGGCGGCAACAATCAAACCATCCACTGGCACGGCAATGGCGAGTCCTACTGGCTGATGGGCGAAGCGATGGGGCAGGCGATGGTCGAGATGATGAAGAAGTAACCGGTGGGCAGTGACCAGTAGTCAGCAATCAGTGTCGGGAGTAGTCGATAGGTGTAAAGCTTAGGATTATGTGGCGAGGAAAGACATGAACAACAAAAGGAGTAAGACCATGTTAAAGCAGTTAACGTTTGGATTATCGTTGAGTCTATGGGTGTTCGCGGCTCAGGCGGCGACGGTTCCCGCCACTCTCCCTCGGCCGGACGGCAATCCGGCGGACATGACCAAGAAGGTCAAGGTCTATATCCTGGCGGGGCAGTCGAACATGGTCGGTTTCGGCATGCTCTCGGGCGCCGGGCCGGTCTATCCAAGCATCTTCCTGTCGTCCGATCCGGCGATCCTGCCGGGGCTGATGCCTGTAGGCGCTTCAGCACTTCTGCCGCTGAAGGTCTATCAGTCGGCTGAGAAGGACGCGCCGCTCGGAGCCAAGGTGGCCATCTACAAGGGGGCCTTTGATCTGAAGACCGATTACGCAAAGATGAAGCCAGCCAAGGAAGCCACGGTGGCATTGGGCACGGTGGCTGAGAAGCTGCCGGCCATTGATGGTGAGCACACGGTGGTGGCAAAGACGTTTATCGAAGTGCCGGCGACCGGGAACTATATGGTTCACCCGGGTTTTGAAGACAGCGCCTATGCTGTCGCCACCCTGGATGGCAAAGAGGTCTATCGCCGGAATATCGGTGAGGATGGCGTGCTTACGAAGGTTGCGCTTGAACAGGGTAAACGCCACCCGGTCACCATCACGTATATGAAAAGTGGTTCTGCGGCTTTCTGGATGGAACAGGTTGATCTCAAGGGTAAGGGCGATCTGACCACATGTATCGCGGAAGGCAAGTTCCCTTGGTTTGCCGAAGCCGACGGCAAGTGGAGCGTTCGCAACGATGTGACCTACTGGGATGTACGTCTATCTAAGGAGCCGCTCGGCAGTGGCGGGCCCTTGAGTGCAACTTCAAATGGAGGCAAGTTCATCGGCCCCGAGGTACCGTTCGGGTTTGTGATGGGGACCTATCATGACGAGCCGGTCCTGCTGATCGAGTCTTCGATCGGAAACAGGTCCCTGAACTGGGACTTCCGCCCGCCGTCCAGCGGACGAAACGATCCTAATAGTGAGTTTGAAGGGCTTGAATACCGCCTCATGGTCGAGGGCGTTCACAAGGTGCTCAAGAACCTCGACAAGGTGGTTCCCGGCTATACGGGGCAGGGGTACGAGATCACTGGCTTTGTCTGGTGGCAGGGGCACAAGGATTCAGGGTCAACCAAGGAAGCATACGAGAAGAATCTGGTCAACCTGATCCAGGACCTGCGCGAGGAATTCAAGGCGCCCCACATGCGGGCGGCGGTTGCCACGGTCGGTTTTGATGGTTTCAAATTGTTGGACGGCCCATGGAAGGGTGTCTGGGAGGCGCAGATGGCGGTTGGCGATCCACAGCAGCATCCCGAGTTTGCCGGTAAGGTGGCCACTGTCGATGCGCGGGGCTTCTGGCGTTCGAGGGGCGACTCGCCGACCGGGACAGGCTACCACTATAACCACAACGCCGAAACCTACGCGCTGACCGGCGATGCGCTGGGACGCGCCATGGTGGAAATGCTCGGCGGCAAGGCTGAAAAGCTTGAGCTGCCGCCTGAGCCGGTCCGCGATCCGGACGTCGCGCTGATCTACTCCGACGGTGTGCACGGTGCCAGTCTGACTGAATCGGCGGGCGACCAGAATGCGGAGCCAGCCAAGGAGGAGAGTGCAGATCAAGCCAAGCCGAAATCCGAGCCTGCTATCCTGGTGAAACAGGCGCTGCGGCCGATTATCATGGACAAGCTGGTTCCTGAATTCATCGCGACCGCGTTTGGTCCAAATAGCCGTCGTTTGCCCGGGCTGGAACTGAAGGCGCTCCTGAAGGGGGAGAAACCTACGCAGATGGGTGTCGGGATCGACAGCCAGATCGACACGCTCATGAGCTATTACCAGGCAGCCGGCGTTTCAGACTATAACTGGCACGCGTTCGGGCCCGAGATGAAGGCGGCCAAGTGGTCCTATTACAGTTTCGATCCGCCCGAAAAGCAGGATCTGGCCAAGAGCAACCGCTATCGCCCGATCACTTTCCCTGCCGGAATGGAGAACTGGTTTGCCCCCGACTTTGACCCGGTCAAGGCCGGGTGGAAAGAGGGAGCCGCGCCCTTTGGCTGCTGGGACGGCAAGCTCGAGGCCCACCGGTCAAAACACATCGGGCCGCTTTGCGACTGTAGTACGCCACCAGTGACGCTATGGGAGAAGGAAGTGCTGCTGATGCGGCAGACCTTTGATCTGCCGCCGGCCAAGCCGGGGCATGTCTACCGGTTCATCCTGGGCGGGGCAGGTTGCACCCGTACCGGCGAGGGCTTCGCCATCTATGTCAACGGCAAGCAGTTGACCCAGGTCAATGGCGGGTTCTTCAGGAATCCCGGCATCCGTGGCGCCTATGTCTATGGCGACTGCCTGCCGGAGTTCAAGGGAGGCAAGGTCACCCTCGCGGTGATCAACTTCCTGCGCTACACCCACTTCAATGACGGTACCACGTACTTTGGACCTAATGCCGAGTATAATCAGAAGCCCGTGCCGCCCAACGGCCTCGTCAGCCTCTGGATGGAGGAGGCCCGGATCCCGCCTGAAGCGCTGAAGGCGGCTGAGGGCGGCAAGTGAAACAAGAAAGATCTAGGAAAAATCCGGGAGGAACACCTGGAACGTGCGCAGCGTGCTGTCGCATGTGTGTCTGCCGGAAGGCGTAACGGTTTAGAATGGGGTCGATGAGAATAGCCAGCATAAGGAATCTGAAGGAAACCTGGGCTGTACGCCTGCAGTACGTGGGCGTTGTTATCGAAGAGGACGATTATGGCCCTCTTCGGGACTACATATCCCCGGAGAAAATACCGGCGCCTGCTCCCGATATGCCCGGGGGCTTTTTTGAGCGGCCCCAACTGCTGCTCAAGGACGGTCTTCCGACCCATCTTTACACAACCTGTGGCATCAATGTTAATGGCGGCAAAAGGACCTGCTGTTATCTGTTTAAGATGGAGGGTGCATCGAAGTGACAAGGAAGTTTCCGATAATCGCCTGGGCTTCGTTGCTACGCTGGATTTGGATTGGGAATACTGAAGGTAAGTGGCTTATGAAGTACGGCAAGCTTTTGAAGACATGCGGAATCTTATTTGCTGTAATGCTCTCAGCATGTGGGCACACCAAGGCGATCGAGGAGCGTCCAGTCGCGGAGAACTGGGTCCCGATCATTGACAAGGTGTTCTTCGCTCAGTTGCACGTCCAAGAACCCAGCGATCCCTTGTTCAAGTTGGTGGGGAATTTGGAGACGTTGATCAAGGTCCAGGTCTATTCAGACAAGCCGCGCCGGTCACCGGACGTTGTCGTCAGGCTGGAATTGGGCGAAGCGTCGCATGAGTTCACGCTGATAGGACCGAAGTTACTTCCCAAGCCGTACAAAGGCGATCCTAAGCTTATGCCGCAGTCGTATGAGGACAGTTTTGCCGGGATGATTCCGAGAGAGTGGATCAAGCCGGGGCTGAGGGTAAGCGTGGAACTCCGCGCCTACAACTACCCGAATACACAGAATACCCCGGGAAATACCGGAATGACGGTCTACGACCGCAAGGTAATCGAGAGACTGAATGTTGGCGCCCCCAACAAGGTACGATTGACCATGTTCGACATTCATTTCTTCCAGGAGGAAAAGGACCTCGACTTTCCCAAGGAATGGGAGATTGCAGTTGCCGACAAGTTGCCGGTCGCGGAATTCAAGGTCCAACGGGTAAGACCTGTCGTCTTTGAAGAAGTGGTCATGCCGCCCAGAGTCAACGCCCCCGCAATCAGGTGCCGCAGCATGAAGGATTGGGAGCAGCGGGCAGGAATGCGATTCGACGGGGAGTGCGAGGCCGCCAGGCCCTGGATGAGAGCGCTCAAGCGGGCGGGGGGACGGATGTCCGACTATGGCGTGGTCTTTCTCAACCTCGCATTCGTCCCCGCGAACGGTTGGGGGGAAGCTGACACGTTGGCAGGTTTGACTGACTTGGGGCGCATGGGCAATCTGATTCACGAGCTTGGTCACGTCTTCTCTCTGCCGCATTGGGGGGGCAACCCAAAGTACCCATACAAGGGCGAGATGTATGGCATTCAGACGGTTGGTCCGGAATTCCCTCATGTTGGGCCCGTCTGGGCGTTCAGCCTCGATCGTCGCGCCTTCATCTCACCCGTCGTTCAGGAAAACGACAGCGTGGGCGGTGAGATTGGCACTTGGAAGAAGGACCCCATGCAGGGCGGCGGCTATGGCGATCAGGAGAAGCAATACATGGTGCGTCATTTCTCCGATTACTCCGTCAACCAGATGCAGAACTTTATGGAAAAGAGGATGTTGTTTTGGGATGCCGCTGCCAAGGCCTACTACCGCTGGAACGAAGAGACCCGGTCTTTCTCCACCAGGATGGAGAGCGATGGCTGGAATCTTGCGACCGATCCGTTCGCCGAGGTCGTCAGTGTCCTCGTGTCCGCGAGCGCCGTTACGGCCGAGGCCAACTTCGTCTATCCGCCCATCGGTCCTTACAAGGCCGGACTGCTCCGGTCATTCGATGCCAATTCGGCAGAGGACCGCGAGCTTGCCAGGAAGTTCGGTTTTTCCGACGAGACGTGTGACGTCTGCCTGCGTGTGACACAGGGCGGGACCACCACGACCTATCTCCTTGAAGCCAAACTGAACCCGGCTGCCGACCCGCTGAAAGGCGATTCTTTCGTAACCACGGCGATCAACCTGCCGGCCAAAGATGGCAAGCTGACGAAGATCGAACTGCTCCACACCCCCAATGTCATCGCCAATGGGGTCGCAGGAATAACAAAAGTGCTTTACTGCTGGAAAGCGAAGTGAGTCGTCCGTTTGTCGTGCACACCGTTCACAACCGAGGAGACAAGATGAAACGAAGGTTTCCAGGGTTGATGCTGATGGGTGCTGCGGCCTGCGGCGTTTGGGCGGCCGATGAGACGCAGCCGATCGAGCCCTTCAGGCCGGTGCGCATCGTGATTGACACCGCTGCCGCGCGGCCGATCATCACCGATTTTGGATACGATGTGAAACAGCCGGGGAAGGCACAATCGTTTAGCGCCGAGGACGCGAAGTATATATTCGGCACCGATGGTTTTACATGTCTCCGTATTCCGATCTGGGGCGATGTGAGACGTCCGGCGCATCCTGCGCCCGGAAAAATCGTTGCACGTTTCTATGAGCCGGTTCTCAAAGCGATGAAACTCGCCCGTGCGGTGAACCCGGATGTGATCTTCTTTGCCAGCAAGCGCCTGGAGGGCAAGGCAAGCTGGCCGGAATGGACGAAGGATGCGAACGGCATTGTTGCGGAAAAATACATTTCCATGCTTACCGATTATCTCTCCTTCATGCACACAAACGGATTCAGCATGGCACTGCTCGGCATAGACAACGAAGGAGAGTACAACGATGGCAACATCACACCGGAAAAGCACAAAGCGATTGTGGCCGGTGTGAAATCGTTCTGTATTGCCAAAGGCATTCCAATGCACGAACGGTGACGATGATCACGATTCCGATCGCCGTGAAATAACGCGGAAACGACTGGCTTTATTATGCAAACGAGGGTACACAAATGAACCAACATGAATTATTCAAGATGATGGGATTGTCCGCCGCCGGATTGATGCTTGGGATTGACACGGGGATTTCCGCAGAAACAAAGCCACCCCGCCAACCGAATATCGTTTTGATATTTGCGGATGACTTGGGGTGGAAGGACGTCGGCTATCAGGGCAGTGATTTCATGGAGACGCCGAACATTGATCGGTTGGCGAAGGAGGGGATGGTGTTTACCGCCGGTTACGCCGCCGCCGGCAACTGTGCCCCCAGCCGGGCCTGCCTGCTGTCGGGAACCTACACGCCGCGTCATCATGTGTATGCGGTGGGTAACACGGACCGCGGACCGAAGGCCTCGCAACGGCTCGTGCCGATTCCCAATAAGAGCGGGCTGGCGAAGAAGAACATCACATTTGCGGATGCGCTCAAGTCCGCAGGATATGTCACGGGAATCTTCGGCAAATGGCATCTCAGCGGTCCTGACGGCGCCCAACCGGCAGAGCAGGGGTTTGATGTGGCGGTTCAGTCGTCTGGCGGTTGGTCGAAGCACGAGCCGGATAATCCGAAGGCGATTTATTCGCTGACTAAGGCTGCGGGCGAGTTTATGGAGAAGAACAAGGACCGTCCGTTCCTGGTTTATCTTCCGCACTATGCCATCCATACCAAAATGGAAGCTCGCAAGTCCTCGCTGGCGCATTTTCAAGCCAAAGCGCCTGGCATGCAGCATCACGATGCGATGTACGCGGCCTGCACCTACGATTTGGATGACGGTGTCGGCATCCTGCTGAAGAAGATCAAGGAACTGGGCCTGGAAGAGAACACATTGGTGATCTTCACCAGTGACAACGGCGGCACTGGGCGAACTTCGCAGGAACCGTTGCGTGGCAGTATCCCAGTACCTGCTGGCGGTGAACGAGTCTGGCAGCCTGCCGCCGCAGGAGAGCGGTCTGCTGAACAACAGCGGCTGGTACGGCAAGTTTCATCTGGAAATGCATTGGTGGCACGGCGCGCACTACCAGCTGTGGAACCGGTGGCCGCTGCTTGACCGTTCCCTGGGTTGGTATCGCGACATCATGCCGCAAGCGCGCCGGACTGCCCGGCACCAGGGTTGCCGGGGTGTGCGCTGGCCCAAGATGATTGGTCCGGATGGACGTGAAGGACCATCGACAATCGGTCCGTGGCTCATCTGGCAGCAGCCACACCCCATCTTCTATGCCGAACAGAACTATCGGGTGGATTCCTCGGAGGCGACGCTGGGGAAGTGGCAGGAGATTGTCTTTGAGACCGCCGAGTTCATGGCGTCGTACGCCCGCAAGAACGAAAAGACCGGCAAGTACGAACTCGGGCCATGGGTGGTCAACGCGGCGGAGAACAACGGTCCTGTCAAACATGAGACCATCAACCCTGCTTTCGAACTGGCCTATTGGCGCTACGGATTGGCCGTGGCGTGTCGATGGCGCGTGCGCATGGGACTGCCGCCAAAGGAGGAGTGGCTGGCCGTCCTGGAGAATCTCGCCCCGTTGCCGGTAGAGGACGGTGTCTATGTCTTGTGGGAGGGAGTTCCCGGAATGTGGACGACATACAACCGCAGCCATCCCGACGTGATCGGGACTGGCGCGTTCCTGCCGAACGGGGGAGTCGACTTGGAAATCCTGGGATGCACGGCGGACAGAGTATTCCGCGACTGGCAACTGGAAGGCACGTGGGGCTGGGATTTTCCCTGGCTGGCCATGGCGTTCGCTCGTGCTGGACATCCGCGACACGCCGTTGATGCGCTGATGATGGAGATCGACAAGAACGAGTACAGCGTGTGTGGGATCAACAAGGGCGGACCGGCTGGGGCCTACTTCCCTGGCAACGGCGGACTGCTCTACGCCGTCGCCATGATGGCAGCCGGCTGGGACGACGCCCCCGATCGAGACGCCCCCGGCTTTCCTGCCGATGGCGCCTGGGTTGTTCGACACGAATCTTTGATGAAGGCGCAATGAGTGTACGAGCCAAATGAAAAGAAAACCTGAGAGGATACCCAATGCAAACGCGCGAATGCCCCGAAGAGACTGAAACCTCATGCAATGATCAACTCGCGGTCAACCTGAACGGCCAGTGGCGATACCGCCGTAAGGACGGGAAAGAGTCCGGGTTTGCAACGGTACCCGGGGATATCTATCGGGATCTCTTGGAGAACGGGCAGATTCCCGATCCCTTCTACCGGGACAACGAGGAGCGACTGCTGTGGATCGGCGAGAGCGATTGGATCTTTGAGCGCAGCTTCGAGGTGCCGGCGGCGGTGTTGCAGCGTGACCGGGTGCTACTGCGTTGCGGCGGACTGGACACGCTGGCGAAGGTTTATCTCAACGGCAAGTTTCTGGCCGAGACCGACAACATGTTCCGCGAGTGGGAATGGGAGGTGAAACGCCTGCTGCGCGTTGACGGGAACACCATCCGGATCGAATTCGCCTCGGCAGTCAAGTTCTCCCAAAAAGCCTATACCGCGCTTGACAAAGGCCCGTACCTTTTCCCGGGCAAGATCTATGCGGCGATGCCGGGCATGATGCGGAAGGAACCCTGCAATTTCGGCTGGGACTGGGGCATCAAGGCGGTTACCTGCGGCATCTGGCGCGGCATCCGGATCGTGGCGTTCGATGCGGCCCGCTTGACCGATGTAAAGATTATGCAGGATCACCAGAAGGCCGGCCGGGTTGGGTTGGGCATTGAAACCGGGATTGAGAAAGTCGGCCGAGCGGCATTGCGGGTGCGCGCGTCGATCCAATTCAACGGCAGGGAGGTCGCAACCCATGAACAGGCCGTGAAGGGGAAGCGTACGACCGTGGCCTTGAGCATCAGCGAGCCGCAATTGTGGTGGCCGAACAATCTGGGCAAGCAACCGCTCTACGACGTGACGATTGTCCTGGTGGACGGTCAAGGCCAAGTGCTGGACAGCATGAAGAAGCGCGTCGGGCTGCGGACCTTGCGGCTGGACCGGCATGCCGATCAATGGGGCGAATCGTTCCAGTTCGTGGTCAATGGTGTGCCCTTCTTTGCCAAGGGCGCCAACTGGATTCCCGCCGATGCGATTCTGTCCCGCATGACGCCCGTCCGTTATCGCGTGCTCATCGAAGACGCCGCGGCGGCGAATATGAACATGCTGCGCGTGTGGGGCGGCGGCGTCTATGAGGACGACGCCTTCTATGACGCCTGCGATGAACTGGGGATCTGCGTCTGGCAGGAGTTCATGTTCGGCGGCGGGTACAGTCCGGTGGCCGATCCGGGCTTCCGGAGCACGGTCGCGGCCGAGGCGCGCGACCAGATCCGGCGGCTTCGGCATCACCCTTGCATCGCCCTGTGGTGCGGCAACAACGAAATGGAGATGGGGGCCGTGCAGGAGAGTCCGAAGAGCCCCGGCAAGATGTCCTGGAAGGACTACTGCAAAGTGTTCGACAAGCTGCTGCCTGGAATCGTGACCGAACTGCATCCCGATTGCGACTACTGGCCGAGCAGTCCCCATACGCCGCACGGCGATCGCAACGATTTCAACAATTCGACCTGCGGCGACGCTCATCTCTGGGCCGTGTGGCATGAAGGCAAGCCGTTTGAGTGGTACCGTACCTGCGATCATCGGTTCAACAGCGAGTTCGGGTTCCAGTCGTTGCCGGAACCAAAGACGGTGCATGGTTTCACCGAGGAAGAAGACCGTAACATCACGTCGTTCATCATGGAGCAGCACCAGCGTTCCCACGGCAACGGCCGGATTATGGAGTATATGCTCCAGTGGTTCCGGATGCCGGTCGGTTTTAAGAACACCTTGTGGCTCAGCCAGATTCTCCAGGGCATGTCCATCAAGTACGCGGTCGAACACTGGCGGCGGATGATGCCGCGCGGCATGGGCACGCTTTACTGGCAGCTCAACGACATGTGGCCGGTGGCCAGTTGGAGTTCGATTGATTATCACGGCCGGTGGAAAGCCCTGCATTACATGGCCCGCCACTTCTTCGCGCCGCTCATGGTCAGTGGTGTGGAAGATGTCGTCAAGGGTACGGTGGAGGTCCACGTGACGAGCGATCTGCTCCAGTCGGTCCCGGGGACGGTCAGGTGGACCGTGACGGATGTCGATGGCAGGCAGCTCCGGGAAGGTGTGCGCAACCTGCGGGTCGCAGTCCAGTCGACCCGCAAGGTGGAAACGCTGGAACTGCAGGAACTGACCGAGCAGCACGAGAACCGCGGGCTGTTGGTGTGGCTGGAACTGGAAGCTCCCGGGCAGCCCTTGTCGCGGAACCTGGTCTTTTTCGCGCGGCCTATCAAGCGGCCCCGCATCTTCTCCCCGCGCCCTAAGCATCTTGCCTTGGACCGGAAGCCGGAAATTGCGGCGAAGATCGCCAGGAAGGCAGGTGGCGCGTTCGCAGTGACCCTGGCCACCAAGCGTCCCGCGCTCTGGGTGTGGCTCGAAATCGACGGCGTCGATGCCCGGCTATCCGACAATTTCTGTCATCTGCGTCCGGGCGCACCGCTGGTGGTCAGTGTCCAGCCCGCCCGCGAGATGTCGGTGAAGGAGCTGCGAAAGAGTCTGACCGTGCGAAGCCTGGTTGATACCTACTGAGGAGTGGTGGAGTTCAATACGATGTGCAGCGTTTAGCGAGGTGTTTCAATGCCAAGCCATGTGTCTAATGAAATCAAGGTCAAGGCTGAAAATGGCGTCTCGAATGCAGAGCCGGGAATCCTGCCCGGACTGATCTATCATCCGCAAGGGAATGCGTTTGTTGTCCGCAACGGCACGCGCTGGGATAACAGGCCTCTTTACTGCAATGGCCGCAAGATGCTGATCATGGCGGGCGAGATGCCGGGACTGTCCTGCGAGCTGGGTAAGCTGCGCGTAGGTATCAGGCGTGATGGTGTCAGTCTGCAACTGGATCAGTTCAGTGAGCGCGTGGCGCGCTACCGGCCGGGGCGGATGGAGTGGGAGGTGCGCGAACCGAACCTGCCTGGACTCATGATCACGATGACGGCGACCACCGTGGCGGAAGGCGATGGCTTTACGGTGCGGCTCCAGTCAAGGGGCGCAAAGCCCGGCGATGAGCTGCAGTGGATTGTTGCTGACGCCAAGCCGGAGGCCATGGTTTCACTGAGTGATGAGGCTTCGGGGAATCGGACCGTGCCGCTGGGTGATGATGTGCCTCATGACTTTGCCATGGTGGGTGCATCGGAACCCGTCCCCGCCACCAGCGCATTCCAGGCGGGGCTGGCGCGGGTCGAGAAACTCGGCCGGCAAGTTGTCGTCGATACGCCGGATCCTTATTTCAATGCTAGTATCGGCGCATCCTGTGCGGCGATGTATGGGCTATATATCGAACCATGGTTTGCGCATGGGGGTTCGGCTTGGCGCGTATGCTTTACGGGGTGGCGGATCATGGACGGGGCAACGGCCTACGGCTGGCATGATCTCGTGGCGAATGCGATAAAGTATCACGGCGACCAGCAGGTGGCCGAGTCGACCAACACCAGGGCCGAAGCCGACCCGAACGGATCGGAGCAATCGAGGCAGTCGCGCTTCCACGGTGTGGGCAAGATAACGACTTCAAAGCGATACGATATGCAGACGCAGTTCTTCGATCAGTGCTGCCGGGAGTGGCGGGCGACGGGTGATACGGCGTTGGAGAAGTGTTTGTTGCCGATGCTCGAGCTGCACCTGCAATGGGCGAAGGACTGTTTCGATCCTGACGGGGAAGGTCTCTACGAGAGCTACATCAACACATGGCCGACGGACAGTGTGTGGTACAACGGTGGCGGTTCTGTGGAGGAATCGGCGTACATCTACTACCAGCGCCGCGCAGCGGCCGAAATGTGTCGGCGCGCGGGGCGGAGCGCTGACGCGGCCACGCACGATGCCGAGGCTGACACGATCCAGGCGGCCATCGATCGTATCCTGTGGCTCAAGGACAAGGGCCGGTACGCTGCCTACATCGACCAGGGCGGACTCAAGCGTGTGCACGACGACGCCTGGGTTTACAGCCAGCATCTGCCCATAGAGGCCGGGCTGACTACACCCATGCAGGCATGGCAGGCGATGTACTACACCGACTGGGCTATGGAGAAATACCGGTTTCCCTACGGTGGCGAGATGCGCCAGACATCGAACTGGGTGCCGCAGATGTGGAGCACGCGCGAGCTTTACCACGGCGATAATTTCGCCATGGCGCTTGGCTATTACCTTGCCGGCCAGGGCGATGACGGTTGGGAGTTGCTGCGCGGGGCGATGCTGGAAAGCATGTACGGCGACCCCATCCCGAAGGATGGATATAGCACCGGGAAAGAGAACGGCCCCGGTTCTAACCACATATCACCCGGCGGTTTGAGCCAGCCGTGCTGCTCGATTGATTTTGCCGACATCACCTCGATGTTCTGCCGGACGGTGGTGGAGGGGTTGTTCGGTTA
>CAZZBA010000010.1:0-33669 GCA_964652765.1 uncultured Victivallales bacterium
ATACATCACGAAGCGCCAATTGAAGTCGCTATAGGTACCAAAGGCCGGATCAAGCAGGCCATCAAGGTAGGCCTTCTCATAATCCAGATAGATTTCCACCATCACCTCGGCTGCTGTCATGCCCTCTTTCGTGATACACCCGTCAGGATGCTCCATGGCGCTTGCCAGCGCGAAGCGCTGGAAGAAGCCCTCCTTTGCGCGTTTGCTGGCCTTCTGGATGGCCTTGTAGATCTGCATCGCCTGGGCATACTTGCCCTGATAGCAGCCGCCCAACTCCATGATCTGCTTGATGAGCTGGTCATCCCCCAGAAGCTCATCAATCAGTGATTCCTCTTCCTTGCCTTGTTGCGCGAATAAGGCAAGTCCGCGCGGAGTGGCATGCGCAAGAAGCGCATGTTTTCTCATCTTGATATCCAGCTTATCGCTCGAGAGAAACCCGTCGACATCCGATAGAACTGACGTCGCCACCACAAGTGCGTTGGACTGGGCTTGCGCATACAGCTTATGGCTAGGCGCATATCGTGGAGGCCCACACTTGAGTTTGTTCGGATTCGGCTGGGGCGGTACGGCAGCGACGGCCGCATGGGCATTGGTAAAGGCAGTTTGCTTCTGCGCATCCACAGCAGGCAGCGCCGCTGCAATATCCTTTTTCAATGCATCTACCATCGCTGCGAATTTTGCCTGGAGTTGCTCACCCTGCGCCGAGAGGGCTACCTCATTCCATTTGGCGGTGCTGTAGGGAACGAGCTCCGCATCATCAACGCTGTCCACGCGGCCGGTCACCGCCCCCTTCTTGTCCTCTGCTGCCGCGATATGGCACAGACCCGCCAGAAATACGGCGGCGAAACAATTGGTAATAATTATACTTTTTGTCTTCATCTCTTCTGGTACTCCTATTTAGCGTCTAATCGCAGTGCTCTTAATCGATCATGGAACAGCTTGTAAACATTAGGACGGTCCTCATGGAAGGGCACTTCGGCAAGCTTCCGCATTGCCGCCGCCTCCTCCTTCCGGTCAAGCTGATCAAGAATGACCGCCCTTGTCGACCAAAGCGCCGACAGCACATCACAAGGCGGATCCATTTTCAAATCGGCCAGCACCGCAGGCCAGTCCGAGATCCGCTTTGGATCCATTCCCCTGTAATGCATGCTTTTATGCCACATCACGGCATCATCGATGGATTCCAGTGCCTTGTTCCATTCCTTAAGCTGCATACAGGCCAATGCCCTGCCATGACAGCGTGGCGCATGCCAGGCAAAGCGATTTGGTTGCGCAGGCAGGAAAGGCCCTGAGAAGACGCGTGCCGCCTCCTGGTAATCGCCTTTGGCGAGTGCCTCATATGCGGTCTCCACTTCGCATACTTCCACCTGGACTTTCATGCCGAGCAGTATCGCGAAAGGAAATCCGAATTCGTTATGATATCTTAAACTCGATGAATGCCAGGCGACGGTGCCGTCCCGCCGCAATAGAAATACATTCGGAACCTCGTCGGCAGAAAACAGTCCCAACTGACGGACCATCGGGTTACGGAGTCCTCCCGGAACCATGGCCGCCTGACAGGTCCATCCGTTGGTCGCGACCAGATACCTGACGTGCTCCGCGTCATCTGTCAGAAACGCTGCCACAAAATTGATGTCCTTGTTGACATGGCTCTTCGTCAAATCGTCAGCAAACGCCATCACGCTACGCAAGCAAGTAGACCGCTCAGGCTTCCCGTTTCGGTCGATGGCGAACGGGAAGTCATTCGTTGGTCCGCCAGCCGGCGGCTCAATAAAGAGCAGATACGTCAGTTTCCCGTTCGTATCGTTGGGGAGGTTTAACGGTGCACCGTCAAGGGTAGTGAGCGCTATGTCGGGAAGCGAGTTTGTCGGGAAAGGATAGCCATGCGCGACAATGTGACCGCGAGCTGATCTCTCCCTCGATTCATGGTTGGCTTTCATGAGACGATACTGATGATGCCTGTCGTTCAGGAACGCCGCAAACGAATAGAGCTCGGGGCTATCGGCGTACTTCTCAAGAAAAACCGCTCGATACTGTTGATAGAGCTCGCGCGATTTGGCCTCAATCGCCAGCATGACGGCAGCAGCGAGACCCGCTGCAGGAGCGTTTTCGCCGCCACACTCCTTCAGGAAGCTCGTGACCACTGACTCCGCTTTTCCTTGATCTTCACGTATTGCCGCTTTTGCAAGACAGAACCGCGGCACGACATCCGCTCCCGGAGGAAGATCTTCCGATAGCGCGGACTTCGACTCGGTAACCGCCTGATCAAGATACCCGGGCTGACAAGCCAGGTTCCACATCCCCAGCAGCGCAATTATCCGGTGGTTCCGAATCACAGGCACCTCCGTGGCGACTGGAGCGTTCTGGATGGCCTCGGCACATAGCGCTGCCGTTTTGGTGTAGATGGAAAGCGCATCTTCCTCTTTCAACCGGTACCGGAATGGAGCCATTGCGAAATCGTGCTGGATGGCCTGCCACGAAGATGTCGGCTGCTGGTTCGTCGGCAGTTGCCCTGGCAAGAGAAAATCACCAATAAACAGGGACTGGAGTTGAGCGCTATAGCGAGCATCTGAAACCCTTCCCGGCTCAAGTGTATTCATGCGACCATGCACGATCTCCGTTCTGATCACAGAAAGCCCGTACTCGTTTACCAATAGTGATACCGGATCTCCCTGGGCGTATGACTGATATACCAGGCTCTTTCTCCCCTCAGGCAGGCGCATAACCGTCCAATCAAGCCCTTGCGCCCTAAGGATCGACTCTCCCCCGTCATCCAGTTCATCCAGGTTGAAGCTATAGACATCCACAAGACCTGGAAACCGAGCCAGCTCCTCTTTTGACTTTTCCAGATACTTCTCAAATCCCGCCTGGCTCTTCGACCAGAACACCATCAGGCACACATGGCCGGCCGTATCATAGGGAAAGCGCAGCAGCGTGCCGTCGTTGCGCTCGAACACGCCTTTGAAAACAACATCCAGCCGGCCATACTTCAGGTGCTCCCTTCGGAACTGAATGACCTCCGGATCGTCCGAGAATCTTTCATCAAGGGCTTGGACAATTTCACCCTCCAGATCCGGCGCGTCAAGCTTCTGGACAATCAGCGCCGCCATCAGCAGGCTTTTCGACTCCGCTGTCGTTTCGCGATAACGCTCAATGATCCCGGCGAGAGCCTGCGCGCGTTCGTCCAAGGTGGCATTCTTCTCCGACATCTCTTTTTCAGAAAGCAGGAGGTCGGCTTCCAGCCTCTCTAATGCGTACTCATCCGGGGCATTGACCATACGCGTACAGGTCTCGAAAAGGGCTTTCCGGGTAATCTCGCTGTTCTCAAGGGCAAGCAGCTGCTTCTGGCTACGGAAAATGATGCCAAGCAGGCGAAAGCGGTTCGGCGCATCAGGATACTTCTCCATAATCTCCAGCCCTTTGCGGGCGGTGTTCTTCAGCGCCCTGCGGGTTTCCACAGACGGCCTGCCATCCTCGCCGCGTGGCTGCATGAGCTGAACCTCCAGCGCGGCGAAGTCTGCATCAGGAATGAGTGCCCCCTGCCCTGCCCCGGCCGCCGAGAGAGCGGGCTCCGACGGTTCCGGCGACTGTGCCATGCAAGTGCCAAAGGAAAACAGGAAAACGGCAAGCGCCACGCGCAGGACAGGCCTCTGCCCACACGCTTCACTGACATACTGCTCCATGTTCGCATATTCATCGGCGCGCGTTGCCTGTATGGCCGCAGGCTTCACCGAGAGCTTTCGAATACCCTCTACCGGAATCATAACGTTTTTGATCATCTAATTTCTCTTGTCCTTGACTTCACCGATTCATCTTCAACCTGCAAACGTTCCTCGACCCACAGGAATTGCCCGATGTTCTCCAGTTGTCCGGGCTTCGTCAAATAATCCAGTGCTGTCTTACCCAGTCGTTCGGCTACTTGCTGGAAATAGAGGCTTGCTGGTTCCACACGCTGGTCGTGACCAATCACCCAAACCAGTCCACCCGGTGGAGCCTGCACTCTATACCTGGAAGCTATACAATTGTAGAAGCATGTCTGCGATGCCGTCCAGCCGTGGCCTGAGCCCCTTTTCCCTGCAAAGGTCGACTCGAATCCACCTCCGCTTTTCACATTATCGAACAATGTACCGACGGAATACCGGTGATGCGGCCCGGCAATGTTCATGGAAACATATCCAACACAGTCAACGAAGACATTCGGACCGGCAGTACGGGCCTGTGTGACAAACTCGTGGCGGCCTTCGAATGTCACGCAACGCTGAACCAGATTCATCTGGCCATCGATCATGAACGGGTACCGCCGGCCGCCTGCGATGACGGAGGCGTGGCCGAGGCTGACACAATCCTGCACGGTGGCCCGTGTGCCGCTGGCGGAAACTAGCGACCAACCGAAGTAGTTGCCCGTCACATCCCGGACCCAGGTGTTTTCCGAGTTGCGATTAAGCTTGATGGCATCCCAGGCGTGAAGCTCGGACTTGCCGGTTTCTTTCGGTTCACCATAAGGATTCCCCGGAACCGGCGCCGAAAACTCGGAGACAAGACGCAGATTCTCGATACCAACCTCAGTGACACGTCCCGGGGTTTCATACTTGAAGATGGCACCGCCCCCGAAATCCACATCCATCGACTGGACAACCGGCGCATCAATGGTGACCCGGTTCCCATCGATCGCCTTGATCCGCCGTTCGAAGTGGAAGTCAAAGTTGCCCTCTGTCCACGTTTTTAACTTGTCACAACCAATCGACTGGATCCACTTGGCCGTGCTTGGACGATGAACAGCGATGCGATCACTGACACGATACCCCTCGACGGACGCAACCGTGAAGGTATGCGCACCGACCGGCACATAGGTGTCTGCAATCTGCCGCATGGACGACGGATCAACCTTCAGCCGGTCCCCGTTCCCTACCGTGATGAGCGTGCGCTTATACTTCTGATCCCCGTAACCGGCAGCCACCAGGACGGTCCCGTTCGTCCCATTCCCTTCACCGCGCAGCACAATGCCGGAGTGTTCGATCTTCAGAACTCCCTCGATCCGATAGACGCCGCGCGTGAGCAGCAACGCCCCGCGTAAGCCTTTCGCATCCGGCTCGGATTGACCCAACGCCTCCAGAGCCTTCTGAATGGCTGCAGTGTTGTCGCCTGCCACCGGCTGCAACCGCATTTTGACCGGAACATCAGGAATGGCTTTTTCAGCAGAGTGATAACCTGCACACGAGAAATCGGGCAGCCGGTTGCCGCGGGTGTCCTCCGCATAGACCAGCCGGCCCTCCGTCCCGATGCGCACAGTCTTGCCCTGTCCTTTCTCCATAATCAGCTGGGCCTGCACGGCACAAGCCATCGCGATCCATATTCCAAACATGATTGAAAGCCGCATTAAGCCATCCTCCAATTGAGTGCTATTGTGTATTCTGGTTCCATCAATTTGCAATCTTGTCGTTCTTTTCCGTCTTGAATACCTTCATCACGACCTACGGCGAATCCATATTGGCAGGATTGGAAGATACCGCAACGCCAACATAAGTATCGGCCGTTCCGTAGTACAAGAACCATTGCCCCTTGAACAGAACCAGCCCTTCCGCAAACACCGTTCCATCCTTGTATTGCCCGGTCTTTTCGAAATCGAGCTCCGGAGTAAAAAACGGTTCATCCAAACGATCCAACACCTTGGTCGGGTCGTCCTTGTCAAAAAGAACCTGCCCAGTCGCATAGGCTCCCGGCCCCACTCGCGGGTCTCCCTTTCTATGGCAATTCTTGCCGTTATAGATGAGCACAATTCCCTGATCCGTCAGAACCGGCGGCGGACCGACCTCCGTCAGTAGAGAGTCGAAGTATCCGGCCCGTGGGGCAATCAACTTGAGGATTCGCCCTTCCTGATCGTGAACAGGTGTCCAGTGAACCAAGTCCGCCGAAGTCGCCAGGGAAACGCTTTTTTCTCCCCAGTACATCCAATACTGGCCGTGAATCCTGGCTGCCACCAGACGTCCTTCATGAACCTTCTGGACCACTCCCGCCGCTTTATGCCAGCCCAACTCCGCACTGGCTTGACCGAAGATCGGGCCGTGCTTGGTCCAACTCTTCAAGTCCAGCGACGTCGCCACGCCGATTTTCACAGGGGCATGGCTATTGTACATGGTGTAATAAAGAGCGAACATACCCTCTTCGCTCTCCACCACTCGCGGATCTTCACACCCTCCGGGCCACTCTTCCGCCTGGCATTGGTCAGGGGCGGGATAGAGCACCGGCGCGGACTGAACCTCCATGGTGACACCATCCTGGCTAACCGCATGCCCGATTCGCGACGTGTAACTGCCGATTTCGTCACCACGGCCATCTTCCGCACGGAACAACAGATGAACCTTGCCTTGATAGACAATTGCCGCCGGGTTGAAGGCATGGTTTTCCGCCCAACGAACGGGTTGCCGCTTCAAAGGGCAGTCAAACACCAACCCTGATGTCGGCTTGAGGATCGGACAATCCACCGGCCGGGTAAACGGACCCATGGCCCAAGACTTCATGACTGGCTTCGGATGTTCATTCATTGTTTCAACGGCTTCCAATATCAGTCCGCCTACTTGCCGGCATCTTCCGTCTTAATGGACTTCAGCACGATTTCCGGTATCTGTGCTTCCTCCATCCACACGCTGAGATGTCCGTGCGCGGGGGCTGGCTTGCCGGCGTGGCCGGTATAGCGCAGGAAACTCTTCACAGCGATGGTGACCTTGCCGTCCTGGAACTCCGGCAGGAAATCCTCAAAGACATAGCCACCACGCGCATCGCCACCGCTCTTGGCGAAGCCGGACTTGGATTCCGCAAAGAGCTTGCCGTTGACGTATAGCGCGAAACCTTCACCGGCAAAGGTGTGGGCGCTGCCGCCAACAACAAGGCGATACCGGCGGTTGGACTCCAGTTTCGGGATATCGAAGGTCTGCCGCATGAGCAGGACTTCCTTTTTCCAGAGCGTCTTCGGCACAATCCCGCACCCGCACTGCGGATTCGTGCATTTCTCACGCAGAGCCGCAAGCTGGCCGTCCTTCTGCCCGAACGGGGCAGCCGCGGTCTTCCAGCCGGCCTTAGCGGCATCAAATTCCACCGCAAACCAGTTGGTCATAACGTCCGGATAGGTGATGTCGCGATACCGCCCACCCTTCGCAGGATCGCACGGCTCCGGCGGATCGAAACTGAAGTAGTCCCAATTCGCATTCTGCATGTCCGGCCCGAAGGGCTTCCAACTGTAGTCATCGATGCCTGCCGCCCGGTAATATCTAAAGAGGGTGTCCAGATCGCTGGTCAGTTCAGTTCCAATCTTTTCCGGGTTCTTGCCTGTAATGATCGGTTGCATATAGAGCGCGTGATGTAGATAGCTGGGTACCCTTGCAGCCGCTGCCGGATATTCCGGTATCAGCTTGTCGAGAATGATCGGGCGCAACGCCGGCACCATGGCCGCCATCTGTTCCGGAGTGGGTTCGTCCGGATCTGTAATCCAACTCCACATGAACGCATCGCTGTAGATCATCTCCACCCCCTGCTCCGGCGTCGGATTCGTCGGCCAAGGCTTAGGCTCGCTGTAGGGACGGGAAACACCGGGCGACGGCTCGGCCTTGCCGCCCAGCAACTCCACCATTGCCCGGCCAAGGGCATCACCCGTCAATAAGTAGGTCTCGGCGTTGAAATTGTAATGATAGCCCTTTTCGCTGGGGGATTCGCCTGGATTGCGCCAGTATCCCCGCGAATCAATCGTTTTGACGTTGCCCTTGAATTCCGGGTGATTCCCGCTATCGCCGTCAACCGCAAGTTGTGCCTCGGCGATCTTCAGCCCCAGGCCCTCGCGGCCGGGATTGCCGCAACCGGTCGCCACCACGAACTTGGCGTCCGGAGCGTTGAACTCCTTACGCCACGCCTTGATCAAATTCACGAGGTTCTGCTCGTAACGCCGGGTGTGGACTTCACTGCCATGGTCCTTGTGGCCCTGAAACCAGACAAAACCCGCAATCTCAAAGCCCTGCTCCTTGAACTCCGGATAACGGGTATCGAAATTCTTGAGCACTTCCTTAACGGCCGCCGTACATTCGTCGTATTGTAAGCCGGCATACCACCCGCCCGGCTGCGGCTCCGTCCCCTTTTTCCAGCGATCCTGCGTGTCCTTGTAACCGGCATAGATATAGCTTTTCTCCTCCCCGGTTTTCGGGTCTTTTTCGACGACCTCAAACCGCTCACTGCCCGGTGGCAGGTAGTCCCACGCAAGACTGCGGTTGCCGGTGCAGGACTTGATCAGCAAAACCGGCTCATCGTGGAATGTCCCCATCACATAGCCGAATCCGAGTTCCGGTCCAAAGTTCCTGCCATTAGCTGTCGCGCTGAGCGGTACGCTGCTGCCTTTACCCAGATACGCATCGTTCAAGATCACATCGGTGCGATTCGTCCAGGCGCCATTGTCATCCACAAGGCACCGGTACAAGCCGAGTTCCTTGACCACCCACTCCAGATCGCCCTTCCCCTTGATATCCACCAGCTCCATCCAGAACGCCGGCGCTTTGACATTCATATAGGAGATGTCGACCTGATAGCGCTTGCCCCGCTCAAGAGTGACCTTGGTAACAGTCGCTTCTTCATTCGGGTTTCGACGATAGACCTCTTTGCCATCGAGAGTGATGACGGCATATGCGCTGTCTTCGTAGCCTGAGTGCAGCATATAGGCTCCCGCTATCGGAACCTCGATGAATGTCTTCACCACCGACTGGGGCGCACCAGCGGCGGCCGGGAGCAACTCGACCTTCATTCCTGACGCGGCGGCCTTATCGGCCGACTGATAAACCTTCAGCGGCAGCAAGGCCGAATCACCCACCGGCATCCGGCAAGGCATGACCCCCGGATCTGGCGACATAAAGATGCTGGGATAAGCCGGTCGGGCATTCTGCAGAGCACCAAACCCCACCATATTTGACTGACCGGAAAGTATATAGACCTTAACCGGCTTATTCTTGGATGGCGGCTGTCCATCCGATCGCGGCAAATCAGTCGGCACAACCGCCGCCTGCGCCGCCACGCAACTAAACCCGAACAACATGGACATTATTAACTTTCTCATCACATTCTCCTCTTTCAGCCACTCACTAAACATTCACTCATATATCAAGCTATATCTTTCGTAACTGCTGGCTACTCTATGATCTTCTGGCTTATCCTGTCCAGCATCCGAATCCACAAGCCGGGCATTGTGCGCGATTAAGTGTTTGATTGTCCATTATTAATAGTCAACATACAGAGGGTACAGGAGCGGCAGGACAAAACCAGGCAACGCGCTTATTACCTGTTGTCGGTTCGGAACGGCGTAGCCGGCAGCCCGTTCTTGTTGAAAAGGTTTCCGTCAGGGACATTGGCCCAGCCGAAACGGACGGCCACCGGGGCCTTCACTTCATCGCTCGTCACGACCACCATGTCGCCCTTGATGGCCGCCGTGGCCGCGACAAAGTTAGTGCCGCCGCCGCTAATCTCGAAGCCGGTGAGCTTGTCGCCCTGCGCCATCAGACCATCGCCGACGTGCTGGAACGAAAGGATGGCCTGGCTACCTTCGACCGTAAGCTTGTCGAAGACAGGTCCGGAATACTCGATCTTCTCGCCGTAAGCGAGGGCGCGTGCCGCCATGGCCAGACGGGAACCGACAGGCTCCTTGTTCTCAGGATGGATGTTTTTGGCCTCGCCATGATCCGTAATCACCACCATCGCGGTGTTGGGGACGGTGCGCCAGGCAAACAACTGGGCATCGCGGAGTTCAGGTGACATATCCTTGTAAGGAGCAATCTGCACGAAGAGGAACGGATATTCATGCCCGAACGCCTGTCGCCAGTCCTTGATCAAGGCGGGGAACAAGGTCCTGTAGAGCTCTGTTTGCCCATTGTTCGACTCGCCCTGGTACCAGATGACTCCACGGAACGCGAATGGCACTAACGGAGCGATCATTCCGTTGTAAAGCCGGTAAGGACTCGTTGCGCCTGGAACTGGCGCTGTTGGTTTTTGGGGGGCTCTTGGAAAATGATGTTTCTTGCCAGCTGCTTTCATTCTGGCCATGTCTTCGTTGAATTTTGCAAGGGCTTTCTGGTACTCTTCCTCTGCCTTTGCAGGATCGTATTTTGTCAGTGACTCATTGAATTCGGTAACGATGCCTTTGAGAGCTGGATTGCTTTCCAGTGTAGCCTGCGAAGTCCATGCCTCTGCCGGCGTGCCGCCCACGGTGCTCTGGATGATGCCCACCGGAAACTTGGTGGCAGTCCGGAGGTCACGACCAAAGATATAGCCTACGGCGGAGAAGAACTCCAAGCTTTTGGGAGAAGACTCACGCCACTTACCACGGAAACTCGTCAGCGGCTTGTCGCTATGGCAGTAGGGCAATTGAATGATTCTCAGCTGCGGATCCGCGGCCTTCTCAATCAACGGGCGCGTTTTCGGTGACCGTGCCATCCAATAATTCATGTTGGACTGGCCGGAGGCCAGCCAAACCTCGCCGACTAGCACATCGGTCAGTTCCGTTGTCACGGCAGCCGATTGCACCGTCAGGGTCCGGGACTCCGCCGAAGCCGTCATGGGGTCGAGCTTAACCATCCAGCGACCACCTTCGCCGACCGTACCGGATTTCTCCTGGCCCGCGAATTTGACCGTCACCGCCTCGCCCGGCTTACCGGTTCCCCAGACGGGCACCGGCATGCCTTGTTGCAACACCATGCTTTTAGTGAATATACTGGCGAACTCGGCACATTGAGCCGTGGCGACAGCCACTCCTGCAATCACAGCAATCAGTGTCTTTTTCATCAGTCATTGCTCCCTTTTCCATCAAACTCAAACGACTCACTACAAGAAAATAGTTTCAATTCTTCCCAGGCCCTTCGTGCAGCTCGAGTTGCTCGGATATTACTGAGGCAATCCGCTCGGCCAGTTTTGCGTACACATCTCGGCCAAAATGGACGTCCGTTTTTATGCACCATTCCTCGTAACCATCCCAATTCATCACCACGCTTTGCAGGTCGTTGATGGGGATGTTGTTCTTTCTCATCACCCTTTCGGCGGCGGCGTTGTAGATGACAGCATCGCCCTTGGGCCTGTCCGGGTCATTATCTGGAATTGGGGTGGTGTTGGCCCAGATGATCTTGGCCCCGTTGGTCTTCAACAATGCGACGATCTTCTCCACGTCCTTCTCGTATTGCTCCACTGGATTGTGCCACGCGCCATTCCTGCCACGATAGATGTCGTTGAGTCCAAAATTAAAATGAATCAGATCGTACTTGGTTTCTGAAAGATGCTTCTCAAAGCGTTCGAGATCAGAGACACACGCCTTGGCGCTGCCGAAATCCAGCTGCTTTGCTGTTCCGCGCGAATGCCAGAAGGCCTCCGTCTGGATTCTATATCCCGCCACACTGCCCAGTTTGGTCACATCAGCCTTGCCCTCCAGGAGCTTGATCAGCTCCCCACTATATCCGCCGGAAATCGAATCACCGATCAACAGAACCTTCGGGAGTGGGTTCGTCGCGGAACCTACCTGAGCGATTACGAAGTCAACCAGTTCCTGACATTCGAAGAAACCCTGCCAGTAGTTATGGCCCTGGCCTTGAGCTATTTGAAGCGTCATCGCGCCGCCCAGTTCCTTGTAGCGCTGGGCCACAGCGCCTGAGTTGGCATCCAACGGTACCAACTTGTCGAGATCGCCATGGATATGGAAGATGGGCACGCGAGCGCGCGCCAGCGGTGCCAGACGATCCACAGGATTGTGCTCGGCCAGCTTCTCCGTCAGTTGGGCCTCCGTCATTCCATAGACTCCACACGCGCCCTTGAGTCCCGGCCAACTGCGGAGATCACCAACCGGATAAATGCCGGCAATGCACCCCACGGACTCAGGATGCTCGGCCGCCCAGTTGTAATGGTGCAAGCCGCCCTGACTTCGGCACAAAAGAGCAGGTTTACGGCTGAACCCCCGACGCTCCACCATTTCCTTGTAGAATGCCGAGAAGCCTGCGCGTCCCTGGGGATTGCCGTGGGACGCACCGACATCCACGCCGGCGACGGCGATACCGGCAGCCAGGAATCGCTCGATCATCCACCGTTCCCGGGCTTCCGGCAAATTCGAAAACGTGGGAGCATACCACACCCAAGGAACAGCGGTATTGCTCCGGAGATTTTCGGGGGGTGGCAGGATTATAAAAGCCGTGTAGCCCTCGACTGCAAAGACTTCTCCGGGAACGGGCAATTCCTTTCGGGGCGGGGCGCTGTCCCCCCCCCACGCCCAGGTCTCACAAAGTACGACAGCCAACATCGCGTTGATACTTCTCATATAAATCGTTCTCCTTTGGGGTTACCTTGCCGCACTGTCCATTGGAATGGACAGCACTGCGATCACTTATGGCATGGCCGGATTCCCGGCACACACATGCGTTTGACCGAGCGAAATATTGATTTTGCAAGTGACTCCGTTAATGTTTACCACGCACGCACCGGTGGGGCTCGAAACATTGCGGATCGCCGCTCGCGTCACCTTGCCCTCTTTCCATTCCATGTCCACTGCGTACCCACCCCGCGCGTGTAGTCCAGTGACTTTGCCATTCGGCCAGGCATCGGGCAGAGCCGGCAACAACTGGATCATGCCTCCGTGGCTTTGGATGAGCATCTCCGCAATGGCCGCGGTCCCGCCGAAATTCCCGTCAATCTGGAAAGGCGCGTGCTGGCAAAGTAAATTCCGTCCACCCCCCTTGATCAACATTTCAAGCAGCTTGTGAGCGCGGTTGCCGTCATGTAACCGGGTCCAGAAATTCGCCTTCCAGGCCATGGACCAACCGGTGCTGCCGTCTCCCCGCCGCTCGAGCGTGACGCGCGCCGCCTTGGCCAGTTCGGGCGTGCCTTCCGGTGTGATTTCGTCGTACGGGTGAAGCCCGTAAAGGGGCGATACATGACGGTGATTGACTTCTTTCTCCTCGTAATCTTCAAGCCATTCCTGAATCTGGCCATGTTTGCCAACCTGATTGGGAGCCAGTTTGGCGCGGGTCTCAACCAGTCGCGTGCGGAACTCTTCAGAACGTCTCATTGACCAACTTCTCAGCCTCGGCATTCTTCCCGGCCAGGAGCAACTCGCGGATTGCGGGGAGATTCCTGGATGCGCCCTGACGATTCCAGTCAACCCGCGAACCAGACCATACCGTATCCTCGTTGAGCGCGATGCGCTCGTGACCGACGCCGCCGAAAACCATGGCACCCAGCCGACCATTACCGATAGGCAAGGCTTCATGCTGCCAACTTTGGGCGGGACGGGAATACCAAAGCGCGGTTGAAGGGTCGTTGGACTGAGCCTGTGCGAATAAGGCTCCTGCAATCAATAGAGCGGCAACAAGGATTCTTTTTACTTTGATAATATACATAAGGCTTTTACTTCTCTAGTCCGCCAAACTCCCGCGATTCACCACGGGGCACAACCATCTTCCTTGTCATGTCGCCATATCGTACCACACACTCGCCGGTCGTGCTGGAAACATTCCGTATCAACGCGCGCATCAGCTTGCCGTCTTTCCATTCCATGTCTAATTCGTAGCCACCGCGCGCGCGGATGCCCTTCACTTGGCCGTCCGCCCACGCCTCCGGTAATGCCGGTAAAAGGTGAATCACGCCGAGATGAGATTCCAGCAACATTTCGTTTACGGCGGCGGCGTAGCCGAAAATGGCGTCAATCTGGAATATCCTATCCGCCTTCCAGAGGTTGCCGGATATCATGATACCGATGAGCTCGGACAGTCTCTGATAGGCCGCTTCCTGGTCAAGCAGGCGCGCCAGAATACAGGCACGCCAGACTTTGCTCCAGCCATACTCTCCTGCCCCGCGCGCCATCACGCTAACCTTTGCCGCCTCGGCCAGCTTGGGATTGATCGTCGGGTGGATCTGGCGTCCGGGAAATACGGCGATCATGTGGCTTATATGGCGGTGCTGTTCTTTTGGATCATCAATATCCTCCTGCCACTCCTGCAACTGTCCCCATTTCCCGATTTTTGGCCCCTGGAGCTTGTCGCGCTTGGCAATCAACTCTTTCCGGTACTCGGCATCCACACCCAACGCGACACTGGCCTCAATCGTATTGTTGAACAAATCCCAGCAGAGCTGCTGATCATACGCCACGCCATCGGATTTTTCCGGGCCCAGCTCCGGTGACCGGCCATCGGGCGCTCCCAACGTCCCATCCGGCAAGGCTTTCAAATGATCCACCCAGAATTCGCTGATCTCCTTCATCACCGGATAGGCGTATTGGCGGAGATACTCCTTGTCCTGTGTGAAGGCGTAGTGATCCCAGAGGTTCTGACACAGCCACGCCGAGTCGCCTTTCTGGAAGAAGTAGGTCGAGCCGCCGAAGATGTTGTTTTCCGACCGCATCAACCACCCGCGCTTCACGCCGAGAACTTTCCGCGTCTCATCCGTGCGGACCTCGCGGATTGAATTCACCCACTCTGCCAGCGGCACGAAGCACTCGGCGAGGTTCGCCTGGTCAACAAACCAGTAGTTCATCTGCACATTGATGTCCGTATGGTAATCACAGCGCCAGGCGGGTCGCAGCTGGAAGAGCCACAGCCCCTGTAGGTTGGCCGGCAACGCACCCTCACCCGCCCGCGAACAACTGAGCATGAGATATCGGGCATACTGGTAGATCAACGCCTCCAAGTCGCGATCCTCTGCCTTGCCGGACTTCTTGAACTGCTCCTGATACGTCGTGACGCGCTGGGCGGTCGGCAGCTTCGCCAGAGCCGGCGCCCCGGCGCCGAGGCTGATCTCAAGTCGGCCATACAAGCGCTGGTAATCCGCGACATGTTCGGCCATCAGCTCCGCGAATCCGCGTTTTTCCGCCGCGTCCAACTGCCCCGTGAGCCGCTCATGCGGATGCGGCCCGCGCCAGCCTTTATCGCGCTGGTTCAGGTAATTGGTGTCTGCCGCCAATAAGACAGTGAGGCTGTCGCACTGGTCGAACACGATCGCGTTACTATCCGTCTTGACCGTGCCGCCTTCATTAAGCACACGCGCCTGCGCCTCGAAATCGAGGTCAATGATCTTGTCCGAGGCGTACTCTCGGCCCCCCAATAGCCGTTTTGGCTCCTTCACCTGTAACTGCCACCACCAGAACGGCGCGGTATTCCCCTTCATCGTGAGCGTCCGGCCCTCGGCTGTCGTGGGGATTTCGTGGAGGTTGCCAAGATAGACCTTTCCCGACAGTGCGCCCGGTTTGTCAGCCGTAAAACGGAAAACCAAGACCTGCGCCGGATAGCTGGCGAAATACTCCCGCTTGTAATTTACGCCGCCGGCCGTATAGGTAACCGTCTGCACCGCGCGGCTGATGTCCAGTTCGCGCCGGTAATTGGAGAACTCGCGATGCGGCAGTTCCACATACACATCACCAAAAGGCTGGTACCCGCCCGTGCAATCCTCGTTGCCAACCCACAGAGAATCCTCGTTGAATTGGATGCGCTCCTTCTGCGGTTCGCCGAAGACCGTGCAGCCCAAACGACCGTTGCCGAGCGGATAGACATTACCGGACCAGAATTCCGCCGCGAACTTTACTGAATCCTGTTGCAGCTTGCCGAAAACCACCGGCTCTTCTGCATGCAACCCCCGCTTCACCGGCAAGGCATTCGCCACCGCAACATCATCAGCACTTGCGGATACCACTCTAGCCAGAAGGCACCCATAACTGCAATTTTGTATCTGTATGAATAACGTAACAATCTCAACATATCAGTATTCCTTTCCGTAAGCTCTTATCCCCCGGCCGTCTTGAATTCCTTGCAGGCAGGCACATAGGCTTCCACATTCTCCCATGGCACCTCGGGTTCAAGCATATGCGTCGGGCAGAAGAAGAGGCCACCCGCAGGGCCTGCGATCTCCAGGTTCCTGAACACGACAGATCTGACTTCCTCCGGTGTGCCGAATGGCATGGTGGTCTGGGTGCCGAGCGTGCCGTTATCCGGAGCAGAGACAGCCGTCAAAGTAATATCCTTGAAGGCGAATCCCCTCGCCGGCTTTTCGAATTTCAGCACGTTCCTTCCAGACACCAGAATGACTTCCACTGGCTCGGTCTGCTGCCACTTGCCGATCGTATAGGGAATCGTCATGGACGCGGTAACCCTCGCATCATTTACCGTCAATGGCACAACCACGGGATCGTGCACGGTCACGACCCGCACCGTAACGCGGTACTTACCTGGGTGCGTCACATCCACGTCGCACATGAACGTATCACCGGCAAACGCCTGCAGACCCCCGAGAAAACTCTTCATGTGGCTCACCCCCCCGGTGCAGGCGGCCGAAGGAACAGTGATCACGCCGTTCTTATCGATGACTACCTTCCTGTCATCAGCAGTCACGACCACCTCCACCACAGCCGTCGCCGTGGCAGAGGCTGATTCATTAGCTTCACCCAGTTCGGTGCCAAGCGCATCCAACTGGGCGGGCTTCGTTTCGGCAACGATTATTTTTTTTGTCAACAAGGCCATCATATTCCACAACCCGGCTTTGCCGTCTTTCCTGCTCATGGTCTTCTGCTCACCAAGAATGTCCGCCACCCACTGTGCGCGCAGGACTTTCCAGTATTCCAGCGGATATTTCCGGGCTTGCGTTTCCAAAACAAAATCCGTCCCTGGCCGGCTCTGCCCATTGTCTCCAGGCCCACTGCTTTTCTCCCACCCGGCTCCGAGATTTACCACCCAGCCATTCGGCGTCCATCGCCCCGTGGCGGCATGGCCTGGCTGACCAACCCCCCATGTCGGATTGCCGAAACACTGCAGGATGAAACGGGCGAACAAGGCGCGACGGCCGCAGATTCCCCCGTTCTTGATTACATTCTGGAAGTACTCCAGGGAATCGCTATCCTGGTAGGTGGTTGAACTCGCATAGGACACAGCGGTCCTGACAAGGCGTGAGTATCGCCACCCATAATCCGTTGTCAAAACATGGTCAGGCCGGTAGTTGCGCAGCATCTCACGTCCCCACGTGAGCATCTCGTCCGCTGCGTCGCTGTCAACGACGTGGCGGCACTCCCACACGGACAGATTACCGAACGCCTCATCCAATTCACCAGCCAGAAATGCCTTCTCGTAATGCAAATAGCGCTGCAGCGGATCCACAATGGTCGTGCGGGCCGGCTTCTTTGATAACCGGGTATACTCACTGGTCCAACTCTCATGCACAACAGGGACGGCATGCTCAAGACACGTGGCCAGCGCCAGGCGCTGGCAGCCCCCATCAGAGGCACGTTGGCTGGTCTTCAGGATATCGGTATAGATTTCTATTGCCTGCCCGTACTTGCCGCACCTGGGGCCACCGGCTTCCAGCATCGCTTTCATCAAGGTGGTGTCCGCCAGAAGATTCTCCACCAACAGCTCCTGTTCCTTGCCTTGCTGCCCAAATTCAGCCAACCCTTGCGGCGTGGCGGTGGCCAGCACAGCGCACTTGACGAGTTTCGCGTCCAGCTTATCGCTCGAAAGGAACGGCAGCACATCAGCCATCATGGCTTTGGCTGCATTCAACTCATTAGCGGAAGCCAGCGCCAGCGCGGCCTCGGCATCCTTGATGGCTTGGAGGTATTTACCCTCGTCCGCCTGTGCCGCATCCAAGGCCGCCTGACGTTCCGCCAGCGCCATAAGCCCGTCTTCCTTGTTCTTCTGCCATTTTTCCAACTCTTTCTGCGCCGCTTCGCGCTCGGCATCAGTAGTCGCAGTATTCAACGCCGCCTGCGCCGCCGCGATCCCATTCTCGGCACCACCGATCCACTTGCCTTTCGCATGCTCCACCGCCGTCTTGGCGTCTTGGATTTTCACAAGTGGCTTATGCGCTGCCGCCGCCTCTGCGGTCGCCTTTTTCACCACTTCCCCCGCCTTTTGAAAAGCGGCTTTCTTCTGTTCATCCACTGTCGGCAATGCCGTCGTAATCTCCTCGCGCAGCGACTTGAGCATCAGCTCATAGCGTGCCTGCAGATTCAGGCCATCCTCGGTCAGAACGATAGGCTGCTCACCAGCCGTTATCGCATCCACATGAATTGACGTGATTACAGCAAGCAAAACCGCCACTGTTTTACTACTTCCTCTCATCGCTGACTCCAATCCTTTTTGTTTCCTCAACTGTTTTGGCCGATGGATTCTCCCGAAGCAGCCGTCCGATCTCAGCCAGCACTTTTACACTTGATTCCTGAAACCGCCCCTGCTTGTCCGGTCCTGCATTCAGGAGAAAGTTCGCATTGCGGCTGTTCGCGGTTTGCAGCTGCTTGACGATATCCTCCGCCGGTTTCGGGCCAGCCCCGCCATAGAACCACTGGTTCCCTTCCAGGCACCAGCACGTCTCCCCGGTGGTCTTGTTGTCCAAATGACGTTGACCGAGATGACGGGTTTCGGAAACCACGACATCGAGATACGGCGATCCCTTCATATTCCAGTCCCACCAGTTCGCCGAGGCGAGCAGACCGGGACGCAGGCTCCGGATGAACGCCGTTGCCTCCTCGGCCGACATGATCCCTGTGTCAAGCGCATCGTTCCAGATGTAGAAGGCTTCCGGATACTTCTCCACCAACTCGGCAACCTGCTTCTTCTGGAACTCAATTTGCTCAGCCATGGAATGGATTGCCGGGTCGCATTCCGGCGGCAGGACCTTGTATTTGTTCGTATCGCCAAACCCGGGATGACGCCAGCAATAGTAAATACCAGCCTTCATTCCCCTGCTCGTGAACGACTTAACGAACTGCGCCACGAGATCCTGCTGGTATGTGCACTCGGGATTCATCACGTCGTACGTGGTGTATTTGCTGTCCCAAAGACAGAAACCCGAAACGTGTTTTGCCGTCAGCACGGCATACTTCATCCCGGCGCTCCTGGCGGCATCGGCCCAGGCATCGGTAGCGATTTTTCCACCCGGAGCGAAGTCAGCGGGACTGTGGTAGCCCTCAACCCACTGGACGCCCTTGTATGTTTCGAGATTGAAGTGGATGAACATCCCGAACTTCAAGTTCAGAAAACTCTCCTGCAACTCTTTGACTGAATTTGTCATGGATTCCTCTTTCTGCACGTTTGCATCGCTCACCGGCCCCTCAGCCCGCACTCCGACAACCATCGCCGCTATCATGAAAGCAAACGCCTTAATCATCACTTCCATAAACTTCTATTGTCTCAGTTCGATTGCGCGGCCAGCGATCATCTAAATCAATTTCAGGATGTTCCTTTGGCCTGTTTATTCCGCTGCGCGTTTCATTACCACCAACGGTGACTTCCAGTCGACCGGATTCTTTTCACTGAAGCCGCCGGCCTCAATGAAGAGGTATCCACAAAACCGTTTTCAGGCAGGTGGTCGCCATACGACACATTGTTATGGCCCGCAAATCGATAGAGCTGTTTCAGCGACTCCTGCAGGGTATACTCATCCACCTTAGCCCCGCACTCGCGTGCCAGCAGCAGGAACGTCGTACAATGAACACCGGCCGCGTTCATGTAGCCGTAGTTGAAGTTCACGCCGCCTTTTTGACTCCAGCCGCCGTTAGACATGTTGCGCTTGAGATAGTCCGCATTCAGCTCAATCGTATGCAGGATCGATGCATCGCCAGTACGCAGGTAGTATTCGCACAGACCGATGCCGCCATACCCGGCATACCACGGGTAGGTTTTGAGCTCCTTCACGTCCTTGTTCTGCTCCGCCGTTGTCTTCATCCAGCCGCGGACAACTTCCAGGTCCTTTTCCTCGCCGGTCGAGAGCAGGAAGAGTTGGCCCAGGCTCATCCCGTTGGAACCAGTCCGCGCCAGGAAATCCGCCACGCCGCGAACGATCTTATCCGACTTCGGGCAGTTCAACGGCCAGGTCTTGCTGTAGGCACCGAGCACCGGAATCTTCACAATGACTTCCTCGGCCTTGGCGTCCGGCTTGTCCTTGACCATGAACTTGATGACGCCATCAGTTGCCTCAGCTTTGGTGATGATGGCTCCGAGCTGGATGCGCGGATCGATGTCCTTGAGCGTCTGGCCGTTGATGGATTCGATCATCTGCCCGACCTTGAGCTTGCCGGCTGCCTCCGCAGGCGAGCCTTTGTCGATCCGGCCAAGTTGCATCTGAAACGGCGGCAGCAGCAGGTCGATCCCGATTCCGACCGGCCCGAGATGCTCGATCGGCTGTTTCTCTGCCGTCTCGCTAGGACAGGTACTGAAGAGCGGCAAATCCTTGTAGAACGAGCGCTCCAAGCCGGAGGTTGCCTCTGCCTCCCCGGCCCGGCACATGGATAAAACGCCCACCAGCAGTGTGGCGACCACCATCATTCTCTTGACCATCATCATGTAAATAGCCTCCCGTTTATACTTTCCTTCACGTTTCTGTTTTCAGACAAATGACACGTGAGTTCTTTGAAACATGGTTTGATGATAGTGTGCCTGATGCAAATAGAACAAGACCCGCATAGTATCCAATTGCGGATTTCATTGTCCACTATTTGACATCTCACGTGCCCGCTGCAAAGCAAGGCACCACAAAACAATTGACTGCCAACCACGTGACAAGGGTTGCCCATAGTTGCGCCAGCAGCAAGTTAGGGATCCTTCTGGATTGTCTCGGCAATAAAAAAAAAAAAAAAACCATTGAGCGTGGCCTCGCTGACCTTGGTGCCGTTGAACTCCGGTTCCCCGCTAGCCGAGTTCCTCGCCGTGAAACCATTATGCCATCCAGATCCGGATCGTCCTTGCAATCTTGTCACGCTCAAGGTCTGCAATCGAATACACCGCCGGCACACGCTTCATCAGCCAATAGTTCAATAATCACCTCCGTCCCAGGCTCATGCTCAACCTTGATCTCCGTCATGATGTCGCGCCTTCCTGATTACCCTGGTCGGCTGCCAATAGGCAGACGCGGCAGGCCCTGCCCTTAATCACCAGCTGGCAACCCCGCGCTGTACACACAGCGCACGATGTTGGAGCCCTTCTCATCCCATTCCGAGAAGGGGCCTTCCAGTTTGCCGTGCGCATAGCCGCAGTCTTTCCACGTGCGGCCGTTTTCGTGATAGAACATCCAGCGCCCTGTGCGGGTGCCCACCTCGTGGTAACGCCCTTCCTCGTTGCTCTCCACGACCTGATTCAGCTCGCTCTGGATCTGCGGGTCATATTCGTAGCTGCCATCGGCCCTGACCCCGCCCTTGTCGTGCCTGAAGACCCAGCGGCCGACTTTACGGTCGCGGTCATACTGCCCCTGCGCGATCTGTACGCCGGTCTCGTTCCAGCCCCCGTACGGCCCCTGCCGAAGGCCGTTCTTGAAGTTGATCTCATCGTACAACTGCCCATTACGCCACCATCGCCGCCAGGTGCCGTCCTGCTGATTACGTTTCCGGGATCCCTCGATCTCCTTCTGTCCATTCTCGAACCACCGAGTCTCGAGCCCGTCGCGCATACGCATGCCGCCGTAGTCGAGAAAGTAGGTATACTGGCGCTGCAGGCGCGTCTTGCCTTCATCCCAGTAATCCTGCCAGGTGGAAAGCTTCTGCGTAGACCACTGCACGGGCCCCAGACGCGGCTTGCCGTCAGGGTCGCCCGGGCCGTCCTTAAGCTCCGCCGCCAGCCCGATGTCGCCTCCGATCCGGCCGCCGATGTCCTTGACGGACAGCACAGCGGTCGTGTTCTCGGCGTCCAGTAGCACGTTGGTGATCATCTCGGTCTTGATGCTGACCGGACCGTCCGCGGCGCCGAGAACCTTTTTCACGAACAGACGGTAGCCAGCGATGTTATCCTCCACGCCCCGTGTTTCTGGCGGCAGGTTGTCCCACTCTAGGGCGACCTCCTCGCCGTGGGGTGCCTTGAACTCGTTGCAAACGTTGGCCGGCGGGACGCCTGGCCGGATCTGGACCGTGATGCTGCCGTCGTCGGTCCAGTTGTCGTTGATGGCGACGACGTAAAGGAAATCCCCGGGGCCGAGGCTGACGGTGAGCGACTCGTCGGTCTCCTCCAGCGTCCCGGCTCGCGGCGGCTTACCCTTGGGCCTTTTGTTCTCCTTAAGCACGTACACGTCCACGCGGGAGGTGGCCTTGTAGGTCTTGATGTTCACCGTGAGGCACTGCCGGCCTTTGGCACCTGCGGGGAGATGGGTGGCCCAGACCTTGGCCGAGTACTCGGCAGGCAAGCTGCAGGACCACTCCATGGGGTTCGCCTCAGTCACCGTCGCCGCGTTGAACTCATCTGTCTTGTCGGCGCACTCCTGGTCGGGTGAAACGGACATGATGGGGCTGTCGAACGAAAAGAGAAACCAAGCGGCGAAGTCGGCGTAGATCGCGTCCAGCCGCATGCGCGTCTTCTCGAAGAGGTAGTCGTCGAGCGGCGCCAGCACGGGCTCCGGGTTGATCCAGGCACTGTGGTCCGCCACGGCGTTGTGGAGGTCGACGAACTTCACGCCCGGCAGGCCGCACAGGTACTCGATAAAGTAGCCCCTGTCGTATTCGAGCTCGCCGTAGTCCTTCTGCCCTGGTGCGAGGCCCGAGTAGGTCAGGGCGAATTCGAGCAGCTTGGGGTAGATCCGGCCGTGCCCCATGGCGTACTTCAGACTCCATGCGACCCGGCAGGATGCGTAGTCCGCGCAGGCTTCGACCCACCAGAGATACCACGACATGGCAGCCTCGGGGTGATCGAGGAGGCACGAGCCCAGCTTCGTATGCTGCACGGCGTGAAAGAGTTCGTGGGAGACCTTGTGCTTCAGAGAGTTGCGATTCCATTTCACTTCGGGATCGGTCCGCAGGTGGATCCGGTTGTAGTAGTACTCGTAGAAACTCGATCCGCCAACCACCGTGCTGCGGAAGCTGTTGAGCTTCACGATCACCGGAATCGGCAGGTTGGTGAATCCCGCCTGGACATAGTTGGTGTACGACTGCTCGGCAATTCCCGCCAAGTCGGTGACGAAGTAGGGCATGGAGGAGGCCTCCTGCGGGTTGTCGTAGGAGGTGTTCGGGTCCTTGCCCCACGCTAGGTTGCCGACATTGGCGTCGTTCCTGATCGCGGCCTTGTCGAAGACGAAGCGGAAGTGCCGGTAGCGGACGATGTTCAGACAGAACCACTCGTAAGGCGTGTTGAGGAGGTAGTTGAACGGCGTCAGGACCGTGGAGCCCATGTAGCCGATGGCGGGCAGGGTATCCCCGAGCTGGACCCGGGTGGCGGCCTTGGCCAGTGGGCGCGCCTCGAACAAAAGCGATGAGCAGCGCAGCGTGGTGCCTCGATCCACGGTGGCGGTCACGGTACGAGCCGCCTCGTCGGCGGTCCAGGGAAGCGCCTCCCACTTGCACATGATTCGGTTCCATGCGTGGACCTGCGCCTGGTCGGCCAGTGGCCCGTCCTCGGCCATCTGGGCCGGGTCGAAAGGCAGCGTCACGGTTAGGCTGCGCGCCAGCGGAAAGTCAGGCTCCAACTCGATCAGCAGGGCCGCCAGCGTCTTCGAGTCCCCGTCCAGGATCGCGGGTGCCGCATTAGTGGCCGGTTGTTTCAGCGTGAGACGGGTACGGGAGTACAGTGCACCGGAGGGAACGGTCACAGCGATGCCGCCTGCGGTGCGGACGGTCAGGGGCAGATTCGTCGCCGTCAGGTTGACGGAGAACGGCAGGACAGATGCCTCCACGCTCGTGCCGTCCGGGGCGTTGCGCGCCGGCCGCGTGGCGGTCCGGGCCCCCGGCCGCTCCTGCTGCTGGAAGCGCTGCAAGGCCTTCTGGTCGTCGCTCTTGAACCTCTCGAATTCCGACGACTGCTGGGCTGCGCCAAAGAGCGGAACCGAAAAGGCAATCGCAAGTGTCAGATTACGCGCCAGCGAGCAAAGGGTTGTCCTCTGTTTCATGAACTTATCGGGCTCCTTTCCGTAGGCGATGCTCGTCAAGGACCAGTGCTGGAGCCAGCACGTCAGACTGATAAGAAACCGCTTTTCAGGAGGTACGGACACACGCCCGAAAGGATCAGCATGAAGAACCATTTTCATGGTGATAAGGTGGCAAAACAGAGCCTGAAACTCAAGCACGATCATGAAGCACCCGATTGCGTGCTCTCAGGGTCGGGAGATCTAAGGGTCAGATCTCCGCACGCTCCCGTTTGGTAAGAGACTCGCAGAACTTCACCTCACCATCATCCGACCCCATCTGGAAGCTGCCCGCCTTGACGGGAACCAGCTCTAGCCCTAGATCGTCAACCCAGACGGCATCTGGAATGGGGGTTGCCCCTACAACCGGCAATACAGCGGTCGTAGCCGCAACTGGGGGGTTAGGCTGCGCCGTAGGGTTATGCGATTTGCCGGTCGCTGCGCTCCCTGCCACCCTCTCGGGTGGCCTGTTGCTCGCAAGCTCGCTGCTCTGTTCGTCAGCCTGCCGTTTTCCGCTAGGGACAATTACGGTTGAGTATGCGGGAGGACGAGATCATCGGACAATTTGTGGCCGGGCAGCCAGGAAATCCAGTCGGTTCGCGCACCCTAATGTAGACGTTGCCTGGCGTAGTGGCGGACCTCGCGACTGGGATCCGTTTTGGCCAGTCGTTTAAGAACCGCTTCATCCTTCACTAGGTCCTCGAGAATGCACGCTTCGCGGACAGAAGCCGAAGGATGCTCTTCCGCAATTGCACGAACGAGTTCCTTGTCGTCCCGCAAGTAGTTTTTATTAACAAACAACACCGCTCTATCACCTTCACACGAGAATATCACAGCTTTTTGCTCTTCGACCGTCAACTTTCCAAAAGCCGCGCGAGCGACGCCGCTGTTGGTATCCTCCCGAGCACCCATTTGAAGGTTTAGCCCCTCACAATGCTCGGCAATGTACCTTCGCATGAGGGGCGTACCTGTTGTGAAGAGCTGAGTGATATCATCCAACGAGAACTGATTGGTGGAAATTAGTTGTGCCATTACTTCATCAGGCATGATGTACTCACCGTCCTTGCAGTCAACATTTCGGAAGGCGATGACGGGCGGGGCATCTACCCTAGCGATTTGATGACCACCACAACTCACGACAATGCGACTGCCTTCGCGCGTCTCGTGACTTGAAGGTATTGGATTCCCTGCAATCTGACTTTTCTTCTGGTACTCGGGAGACACGCCGGTGTATTCGCCGCTGCGGGAATACGTTTCGTATTGCACATGAATGTCTTTCCATTTTCGGAGAATAGTGGGGTGGAGAAGCGCAGCACGCACGAGGACTGCCGTATGGAGGCTCCGTGGCCCCAACTTGCGGTACTCCCAACCATCTGCTAAGTGCGCCACCACGGCCAGTGGTAATGCTTCTGTCATTCTCTCACCGACACTGCTCAATGCCGCGTGCCAGTTGCTATCGGTATCAATCAGGGATAAGTACATGTGTGCGAATACCATCTGATCAATATCCGGAAGCAACGCCAAAGGATCGATCAGTCGCGGACCGATGTCAACAACGACGCCCTCAAGCACCTGACGGTCGTTGATGCTACGCAACGCTCCGGCTATCTCTTGCCGATGCTGTTCCCAGAAATTATAGTCGCCTACTTTTGCTCTCATATCGCATAGCGTTTTCCCCGTCATTGCTTCTTGCGAGAGCTTCTGTGTGGCCGATTGCCTTTCTGTTTCCGACGGATATGCGCTCGCAACGCGCATGAGCACGTGCTGAGCGGTTAGCCTTTCCAAGTCGACGAACGGAGCGAACACTGCCGCTCTGTTTGACGCAATTTGCGCGGGCGAGGAATCGTATTCCAGAATGCCTCTCGATGACGTGTCGAGAACGTCATCCATCATGAGAGCTGCCAGCATGTCGTCATTGACAACGCCATCTATCTCGTCGACACCGGCGACATCCATGAGCTGATGCACGAGAGGCCTAAAGTTGAACAATCTCGTTTCAAGACCGGAGAACCTCTTGTATGCGTATAGACGGCATGGCCATGCGCACATATCCGCAGTGGCGAAGTACAGTAAAGCGTCGCGATCGGCCTCGGCCGCTATCTGCAACATGTGCGATGCGGCAGTACGCGTACTGTAATTGACCGCATCTTTTGCAATTGCATAGAAATCCTCTTGGGTAGTAAGGCGTGATAGAGCAACGAGACTCTCGCGGTATTCGCCTGCGAGCGCGATTGTCCGGAGTGCAGGGGTAGCGAATACCCGCTTGGCGGCTGTATAACGTACGCTCGACATCTCATCTGCATCAAGTGCGATGCGCGTCAAAGCGTCTTGGTCCGTCAACTGCTTGACGGCCGCTACACGCCTTGCTTCGGTCTCGGACGATTGAAGCATTGAGCGCATACGTATAGTATCCGTGCAGCTCCGAACCAGCCACCAGACGCCAAGAAGAAGCACACCAACTAAGACCGTGTGAACAAACACTGTTTCGCTCGACACCCGTCTCTTATGATACATGCTTGTTTTCTCCTTCTCATTGCCGACAATACTTACCATGCCTACTTCATTTTTATGGGTGTAGGCACGAATGGGGAGCATGGTAAGCGGACAGTATAAAGAATGCAATTGCGATATCTTGCGGGGCAATGGTTATTGGATGTCTGGTTATGGCGAGGATGCTTGAAGCAGGCGTCGTGCGTGTGTGGAGAGAGATCGCCATTAGGGGCATAAAGCCTACTTTGTAATTGTTGACCGGATTCTGGGCCGGAAGAAGAACCTGATTCAGAAGGGCTGGAACAGCTTTCTGGCGGTGTATGGGATTCCGTCGGTTTTCCTGGCGGGGCCGCCGAATGCTTCGACAGACCGGGAGAAGGTGTTTCATGAGATCGCGGAGCTGCTGATCAATGATGGCCGTGGTTATCTGCCGAATGGGTCGGACATCCAGTTTGTGAATGGCGGCGGTGGGCGTCCGCCGTTCCTAGAGCATATCGAGTATCTGGACCGGCAGATGGTGATCGCGGCCACGGGCGGCCTGCTGAGGATGCTGGCGGAGTCGGGGTCGGGCACGCTGGCAGGGGGTGCGCACACGGAAACGTTCATGCAGATCGCATGCAGTGATGCAGTCACGCTCAGCGCGGTACTGCAAAGGGACATTGACAAGCCTCTGCTGGACGCCATTTTCCTGATCTGTCTCCGCTGGCCTATTTCGAGTTCTCGCCGGTGGCGTCGGACCAGACGCGCCAGGTGGTTAGTGATGCGGTGGAGCTGTCAAAGGCCGGGCTGAAGTTGGATGCGGCGGAGGTTGCGGAGAAGACGGGGTATGTGTTGGGGGATGCGGGGAGTGGACAGTAGGGAGTGCGGTGTGGGGTGTGATGGGCTTGGGCTTGCTACGCCTGGGGCTTCGCGGCGCGACCGGCGAGCGTGAAACGTAGTTTTCCACGCTCTGGTTCGCGGCCTCCATCTATCTTCTCGGTAGCTGTGTTACATATGCAAGAAGGTCCGGCAATGGATCGGAGACGTATGCATCTAGCGTGATAACCTTCCGGTGCTGCTCCACGGCGCCCAGGCCGCCCCCGCTCATGTCTCTATCAGTCCGCCCCAATCCCGGGGCGGGACTCTTCCTGAGATCAACCGCAATCCGCTAAACTGTTACGAAAGACCCAGTGCCTACTACTTAGATTTCAACTTTCTTAGTTTTGTAGCGGCGTCGCTGCGGAGAGACTCATCCATGGCCTCCTGGGCAACCCTAGCCAGTATTGCTGGATCGGTCAGCTTATTAAAGGCGTCATTGCGAACCTGCCGATCCCAATAATCCTCGGCCTTGCTCTTCAGAACGACGTTGGCGAGCAACGCTTGGTCGGTCAACTTCTCAACAGCGGCTCTGCGGAGAGACGCCAAGTTGTCTTCGATGGCTACCCTGACCAATACTACTTGGTCGGTTAGCTTACCAATGGCTGCCTCGCGCACAGACGAATCCTTGTCTTCGAGGGCGATCTTGGCCAGAGCTCCCTGATCGGTCAATTTCTTAACGGCAGCCAGGCGGGTAAACCCATTCTCGTCTTCGAGGGCGATCTTGGCTAACAGTGCTTGGTCGGTCAACTTCTCAACGGCGGCATTGCGGGTATACCAATTCTCGTTTTCGATGGCGATCTTGGCTAACAGTGCTTGGTCGGTCAACTTCTCAACGGCGGCATTGCGGGTATACCCATCCTCGTCTTCGAGGGCGATCTTGGCCAGAGCTCCCTGATCGGTCAACTTCTTAACGGCAGCCCTGCGCACAGACGAATCCTCGTCATCGAGGGCGATCTTGGCCAGCAGCGCCTGGTCTGTCAGATTACCAACCGCGACCTCGCGGGGCTCAGCCGACTCGTCATCGAGGGCGATCTTGGCCAGCAGCGCCTGGTCTGTCAGGTTCTTAATGGCGGCTGTGCGCACAGACGCATGTTCATCATCGATGGCGATCTTGGCTAACAGTGCTTGGTCGGTCAACTTCTCAACAGCGGCATTGCGGGTATACCAATCCTCGTTTTCGAGGGCGATCTTGGCCAGCGGCGCCTGGTCTGTCAGGTTCTTGATGGCGGCTATGCGCATAGACTGGGCTTCATCATCGAGAGCGATCTGCGCCAATAGTGCCTGATCGGTCAACTTCCCAACAGCGGACCTGCGGAGAGACTCCAAGTTGTCTTCGATGGCTACCCTTGCCAATATTACTTGATCGGTCAGTTTACCGATGGCTGCCGCGCGCACATCTGAGTTTTCATCCCCGAGAACGATCTTGGCCAACACTCCCTGATCGGTCAGCTTCTCAACGGCGGTTCTGCGCACAGCTGCGGCTTCATCATCGAGGGCGATCTTGGCCAGCACCGCTTGGTTGGTCAGCTTACCAACGACGCGCTGGCGAAGATGCCAATCACCGGCCTTCAGATCGACGATAAGCTTCCCCATCAGCGTCTGATCGGTCAGCTTATCTAATGCGTCATTGCGAACCCAACCATCAGTATTCAGAACAAGGTCAGCCAGCAGTGCTTGGTCTGATAATTTGGCCACGGCGGTTCTGCGGAGATTTTCCGGCTTGCCTTCGAGGGCGATCCTGGCCAGCAGCGCATGGTCGGTCAGCTTACCAATGGCTGCCTCGCGCACATCACCGTTTTCATCCCCGAGAACGATCTTAGCCAATACTCCCTGATCGGTCAGCTTCTCAACGGCGGCCAGGCGTATCACAGGGTCCCAGGCCTCAACGGCGATCTTCTTTAGTAGCTCCGGACTCGCGTTACGCGTAAGTCTTGCGCTGATATCGGCAATCAGGTGCGATGTGTCCACGTCGGCAGCTATATAACTTGGCGACCCAGATGTTTTGAAAGGGAAATCTGTCGACCACGTTTCGGAAAGACGTCGACCCAGGCGACCCCCTTCAACGGTAATCGAGATGGTTTCGCCGCCAACAACTCCATGTGTATATTGCGCGCTGCGGATGTGGCAAGAAACCCTCACGCGTGTCGTGCCCAGATAGGACTGTACATGCGGGTCAAGCAGAGCCAATCGAAGTCGGGCAACCTCTGCGTCATTACCGCCCTGCTTAAGGCATCCACGCAGGGACGCCAGATCTGTTAATTTGCCGACGGCCGCTAAGCGAAGCTTTGTCTCACGAGTTTCACCAATCCGGGCCTGTCTTTCAATGCTTGCGCAACCGCACACCAATCCGAGAGTTACAGTTATCCATCCCAAAACAAGTTGCTGACGCGCCAACGTCATGTCCCTCATCCATGGCAAAGCTGATGCCGACATTCTTCGCATCACTTCTCTCCTTAGATCCAACAGTTATATTGAGCGGGCTTCAGATTTTCCTGAAGTGCGTCTCACGTTGGGTGCAGGGTAGAGCTGAATATTGCGGCGGTCAAGGCGTTTATTGCTGGCGGCCAAGGATTAGCGTTATTCATTTTTCCACGAAGTAGGCTTTATGCAGAAGCGCGAAGTAGGCTTTATGCGGGGACGCTCTTTTTGCCGCCTGAATTGCCGCATAAAGCCTACTTCGGGATTGATCGCTGACGCGGCAGGCGTGTGAAACGGACAGAACAGGATGGGGACTATGTTGACGGGATGGTTGCAAGCACCATGCAATAGTGCTTGGGAGAGGTTAAAAGTGAATGGGTGCGCGGCGCCCCCTGCCGGTTGATTTTGTGGCTTTAGTACAAGGGCGGACGGGGAAAAGCTGAAATGCTGAAACACTGAAATAGTGGGAGGGAATCATGGGACAATTTGTGGTTGGGCAGTCGGGGAATCCGGTTGGGCGGCCGAAGGGGGCTTGTGGCGGGAGGATTCAGGCGTTGGCGGCGCTGGACCGGATTCTGGGACGGAAGAAGAATCTGACGGCGTTGGAACGGGCGCTGGAGGTTGAATTCGCGAGAGACCCGGTGCGTTTCTTCAAGGGGATCATCATGCCGCTGCTGCCGAAGGAGTCGAAGCTGGAGCTGGACCGGGATGGGGTTATCCGGTGGCAGTCGTTGCTGGGGGGCGACGGGGAGAAGGCCGGGGAGTAAGGCCGTTGTGAAGAACGACGGTAGGACTGGATGGGGTTGTGGCATGTAAGGCAGGGTTCAGCCTGAGGCGCCTATTGGCGCCGACAGCTAGGAAACCTTTCAGCTATATCATAGCGTATTCGCTGCGTTATGCGTGAATGTCATTTGCGCGGAATCGCCCCCAGCGGCGCGCTCGGATCAATTGTAACGGCACGAATTCTCTGCTCCGGATCAGGCACCATTTCAGGATTACGGATGTACCACTCCTTTGCGCGGGTAAAATCTTGAAGGCGGGCATAACAGTCCCCTATTACAATTGAAAGTGCGGGGTTCGGAGAAGTAGATGCCTGATTACAGACTTCAACACACTTGAGATACAAATCCAAGGCCGTCCTGTAGTCACCCTGTTCATAGTAAGATGCCGCAATCTGGAACCGATATTCAGCGGCCTGTTTTGGTGATGGTGTGTTCGCAAGCAATTTCTGAAACCGAGCAACGGAACGTTCATATTCACCCCTGTCAAAAAGGCGATACGCTAATGTGTAGTCACTGCAGAATCTACTAAAGGGGATAACCCAAATGGCTGTTATCGCAAAAAGCAACCATAGCGCGATGACCACATTCAGGAAGAGCAGTAACCGCCGATCAAGAGCTTTCCCAATGTCACCACCATAAACTGTTAAGAGTGTTAGGGGAATGCCTATTAAGAGGCCAAGTGGTATAAGGACTATCGGATTACGAAAAGCATCACGGGCAAATGCCGCAATAGCTGAAAGTGTATCTTGAAGGCCGAGAGTGTATAACTCCCAAGTTAATAGAATGAGTGTGGACACCATCGCAGTAGCGAAAGCAGCCAAAGTGATTATGCGCGTTTTGCCCTTAATCGAAAACTTCATAACTCAAACGCCCTCTTCATTAACGTTCACCTTGAGTTTCGGCGAGTCCGCGACGTAAACCCCGTGGTGGTGGAGCTCCCATATCCTCGTCGAAGGTCATGTTTTCTTGGAAGTCGTCAGGGATGATGCACACCTCAAGATCACCAATACCGCCTTTCCCTTCAAATCTGCTATGCGCATGGAAGTGGCGATCAGGATGCTCCTTCAGGTGTGTGAGTGAATCGATCAGGATGTCCACTTCCTTCCGCTTGAGACCGATCGCGAGGCCGAACCAACCTGTTCCGAAGTCCTCCAGACTCACGTTCATTCCGATTCTCCACTCATCATCTTTCTGCTCAACAGTTTTATTAGACGGATTGGACCTGCCCTATACGTTTTGCGGTTGTCGATTTTTTACTTCCCGCTGACTTCGGCACCCTTCTTCTGGCTCCGCCTCAACGCAGGATGATCGGCAGAAGAACCGCCGCACCAAACGCTAAAATGAAGAAGTATCCGATGCAGATACCTGCAATCGCGAAACCCCGCCCTTGGAGTCCGGTCTTCCCAATTCTGCGTAAAGCGAGATGCCCGCAGACTACTGCGGGAACGGCAGAGAGCACGCTGAGCACGATGCTGCCTGACGCCAAAGAGATACTCCAGAGCGCAAGGCGCTCAACCTTTCCCTCGATGCGCCGCATCGCGTGCCACACCAGCCAGGTAAGCATCCCCACAGCAGCGACAGCATAGAAGACAGATATTCGGATCATCATGTCTCGGAAGCCATAGCCCCACCGAGGGCGAAGGAATCCATCAGCGACTGCGGCGCCGAGGGCCATAAACGAAAGGACAAAGACAAGGGGCAGGGGACTAACTCTGGAATCGGCTGTTCCTCTCATGATTACGTGCTTGGTGGCGAGAAGGGCATGGACAACGCACAGAATCGCGATGCCGAGAACCAAGTACGGAACCGGCGTCTCGAAGTGATAGAGCGGGAATACATAGGATCTGCCACCGCTTCCGGTGCAAATCCTCAGCGCACCGAGTGTCATGATGTAGTACACGGTTAGCGCAGTTCCGAGCCATAGTAAAATGAGCCCAGCCTTTGCGCGGGTGTGGCACACCGCAACGTGTGAGCCGAAGATGACGAGGGCGAACAGGATAGCCGTAGCGATGGCGAAGTCAGCTCGTCCATCAAAGACGATTTGATCGCGGATGCTTTCAAACAGGAGCGGGATGCTCCGTATGTAACCGTCAGTCCAGTAGTGATGGGCAGCAATTCCCAATGCGACAATGGAGGCTCCCCCTGCAAGCATCCAGACCAAGATCGGGGGGCGAGCATCGTGCTTCGGATCGTGCGGAGCCGTCGCTGTGCACTTGGCGGGTGGCACGGGCTGTTCCTGAACTGATTGCTGTATGGGTGTGTCGTCAGGAGGAGCGAAGCGTACCTTGCAGGCCGGGCATTGGAGCGACTTTGGGCGCAGAGCACACTTGATCTTGAAGGTGTGATTGCACTTCGGGCATTCAACGGTGCTTGCGTTCATTCATCTCTCCTCTTGCCGAACAAGTCATTGAGCGGAATCTTATGTTGCTGCACGATTCTGCTGACACCTTTGTAAACCGAGTATTGACAGTGCGTAACATAGCGGGGGTTTTACGGTGGTGCAACAACGAAGTGAACGCTGCTTTTAGTCGTTAGACGAGCACCATCCAATGGTGCTCGGGAGAGGGTAAAAGGAAGCGGCGGTTGATTTTTCCCTGTGATAGGCGAGACATCCGCATCGCCCGTGCAGAAGGGTTTTCATGACCTCTTTGATTTTGAATCGGGAGACTTTTGAACTGCCGGGGTATGGGTGGTATCCGCCTTCGCGCAAAGCTACGGCGGACATGCCAGATTGCGCCGATCGGAGAGTTTCCTCATACAGGGGCGGGCGTTATCCAGGTGGTGGATGATACGGCGTTAGTTTCATCGTTCCCGCTTGATTATGTACGTTCGTTCAGTTATTGTGCCGACATGCCTAGGAAACTTGATATCGGCGAGAAACTCGCCCAGCTCCGTGCCTTCTTCCGCCAGGAGGGGCGTGCGCCGTCGTTTGGCGAGATGGCTGCCCTTTTCGGATATGCGTCCAAGAATGCCGTCTACGGCCCCGTTAACCGCCTGATCGCCCTGGGCTATCTTCGGCGCGGCACCGGCGGGCGACTGGCCTTCACATCGAAGATAACCGCCGCCATCCCGGCGCTGGGTAGCGTACAGGCTGGGTTCCCCTCGCCTGCCGAGGAGGAACTGCTCGACACGATCAGCCTGGATGAGTTCCTGGTCCGCCGCCCGGAAGCCACGTATTTACTAACCGTCAGCGGCGACTCCATGCGCGAAGCCGGTATCCACCCCGGCGACATGGTACTGGTCGAGAAAGGCGGTACGCCGAAACCCAATA
>CAZZBA010000011.1:0-2436 GCA_964652765.1 uncultured Victivallales bacterium
AACCGGGCATTGACCTCGTCGGCAATCTCGCGCAGGCCATAGACCTGACCGCTTGCCTGTAGCCGACGCGCCGGACTGCGGGAGACATCCGCCGGCACTCGGATGCGCCGCGCGTAGTCGGCAACCTCCAGCCAGGCTCGGCGGTTGCGTGTGCGCAGGTAAAGCGCCAATGCATCGATGACCTGAATCGGGGCCGTCAAGAACTGTTCGTGCAGGCGGATGCGTGCATGGCCCTCGCGACGGAACAACACCGAGATCATGGAAACGCGATTGCGGGTCGTGATCAATTCCACCCGGCAGCGGGAGGTCTCCGCGAGATAGCGCCTCAGCCGTTCGACCGCATCCGGCGTGGAGACAGGGTCAAACAGCTCCCGCTCGTAGCGTGCTTTCATGCCTGCCTTCAACATCATCATGACCAGGAAGGCTCTTCGGGAAGCGCCGCCAGAAAAGCATCGATCTGCGCGATTTCATCATCCTTGTCGTATTTTCCGGCAAGGAACCGATCAAACACCGCCTCGTTGAACCGCTGCCAGCTTTCGACTTCACGCCCCGGCACGATCGGGTAGAACCGTACACCGGCCTCGTGTGCAGCCTCAAGGTCGCCGGGGGCATCACCGATCAGCAGGACGTTCCCAACGGCATACTTACCGATCGCAGCCACCCGGATCTGCTCGGCCTTGGTGCCGATCTCCTGCCCTGCGATCAAGCGGACCATACCGTCAATCCCATGTTCTCGCCATTCCGAGACCAACGCCGCCTCGGGCGTCTGCGAGACCACCATGGCATCCGCCGCTGCCGATATACGCCGCAATGCGTCCACGGCCCCTGCGAACGGAGGGATCGGCTCCGGGCGGGCCTCGATCTGCCGATTGACCGCCAGGCTCCATGACAGCATACGGCGAAGCTCGGCATTGCCACCGCGCACGACCTCCGCCTCCAGCGTCGGATTACCCAGGGCAACGCCCGATTCAACATACGCCCGGATCGACGCCACGTCCGGCATAGGGACTCCAGAATCCTTCACATCCGCTCGATCAGCCAGCAGGTCAAATGTCTTGAGCAGCGCAAAAAAACGGTTCCTCCCCCGCCAGGACGACCCCAGATTGACGAATTCCGCCGTCTCGCGAAGCTGTCTTTCAATCGACTCCAACCCCCAGAAGCGGACAATCAGCGGATGAAAACACTCGCACTGCTTTACCGTCATGCTGTCGAACACGCAGCCATCGGAATCCACACCGACAAAAAAGTCATGAACCGGACGCAACTCTCGTAAATCATTCTGACTGTAAATACCCATTTTATTGCTCCGTGCAATCAAGTACGTTCTTTCAAGAAATCCGCCCCAAATATTATGTTAATCAAGCCTATATCAAGTAGTTGTATCGAATTGGTTGTTCTCCCCTAGGATCTAGGAATTAGGAATTAGGCGTTAGGAATTGGAAGCTCTCTTCCACTAGCCTCTAACGACTAGCGCCTAGTCCCTAATACCTAGCCCCTAACGCCTCGCCCTCGCCTCGCCACTCACGTCTTCATTTTTCATAAAACTTTTGACACTACCATCAAGTAACCACGAAATCCTCCGGGCGCGCCAGCGCGTCCTCGATGATGTCAGGAATACGCGCCGCATCAACCCCCCGCCAATACACCTTCCAACGGCCAGACCGATGGCTCCCGTCCGCCTGGCGGTCATACCACTGGTTGATCGGGTTGCGGTGACTTGAACGCCAGAACACGGCCTGGTGGTCGGCGGTGATCGCCCGCCAGAGTTCCTGGGCCAATCCATCGCCCCTCGCCTCGGCCTGCACGGCGAACTTGGACAGGTACATCAGCAAGCCGAAAGGCTCCAGGATCGCCGCGCCCTTGTAATCCCGTTCTACATAGAAGGCTGTCGCAGCGTCCAGGAATCCGCGTTGACAAAGCGGCTTGCCGAAACTCGTTTCAAGCAGCGCGACCAAGCGTGAAGCATCCAGTCCGGCGAGTTGATCGTAGCGGATAATGGTTGCACCTCGACGCACGACACAGCCGGCCCCCTTGACGGTGAAGAGCTCTTTGAGGAGCTGCAGCGGCGACGCGACCGAGATATGCAGCCCTGCCTTGGCATCGATCAGCCTCGCTGCCAGAGCCACCAGAGGCTGATCCTCAACCGCCAGCTCGACGCCACCGTCCTGGACCTGCGTCTGATAGAAATACAGCGGTTGCCCCTCCTTGTCATGCAGCGGACCGCGCACCCGGATAAAATGAATGCGCCGAGTCAGGTCAGGAACGAGCTTATCGAGCGCCGCCTCAACCGTGATTGCCGGGTCCAAAAGCACCAGCGACCGCCCCGCATTGCGCGCGGCGTCAAGTCGTTTCATCAGGAACCCCGGGGTAACGTCATCCAGACCGGGCTGAACCCGGCAAACATCGAAAGGGGCATCGTCCTCTTCCTGCAGAAGC
>CAZZBA010000011.1:2446-10134 GCA_964652765.1 uncultured Victivallales bacterium
GCGCATTTCAAAGCCAAAGTCCCCCGCGCTATCCTCGAAACCATCGCGTTCCGGCACCAGCACGGCGAACGCTCTCGGACGGTCGGCCGAGAAGCGCTCCAGATAATACTCGTACTCATCCCGGCGCCCGATGCTGTCGAGGAAAAGCCGAATCGTCTTGTCAAGGAATACGGACATGTGCGCAATCATGCCGTTAAGCCGTTTCCCCGTCAAACGAGAAATCAACATATTCGCCAACGCGAACAAGCCCGTTATAAGGGTTTAGTAGAAGCCCTCTCCCGATCATGAGCCTAGCCTAAACTTTATTCTTAAGGCTGATCCCAATTCCCTGCTGTTCATACGGGCGGACTGCCCCATCTTGCCCCCGATTCCGCTCTCGCCTCACCAAGATGCCAACACGTCCGCTGGATATCCCCATCAGGGTAGCAATTTGCCTGTACATTAAGCCTTGTGCATGCAGCTTCATGACTTCGGCATTACGCGCGTGTTTCTTATTCGGAGGGTTATACATTTGCCAGCCCTTATTCCATAATGTTCAAACCAATTCCCGTTCATCATCAAATCGCCTATCCACCAGATTTCCTATCCTTCCCCTGGTCACGCGCTCCCTTTATTTCCGTTTCAGTCTTGTGCCGTATTTGGCGGGGGCTTCTTTCACGCCGAAGCCGATTTTGGGCTTTGGTGGCGGCGGGGGCTCGGGGTGTTCCGGTGGATCGATCAGATCGAGGATGCGCTGCATAACGTCGACGATGGCGGCATCATGCGAGTCGAGACGGGACTTGACCTCGCGCTCGAGGGTTGCCAGTTTTCGTGCAAGATCTCTGGTATCGGATAATGCCGAACGCATTTTCGTGAAGGCACGCACAACAAACACGCTCATTTCCACGGCGCGAGGACTGTTGAGCACATTAGCGGCCATGAGCGCCCCGTGCTCGGTAAAGACGCGCGGCAGATATTTACGATGCTGCCCACGCTTTAAGGTCGCAAATTGCGACCTTAAACGCTTCACGTCATCGGCCTCTCCCTGTGTCAGTTCAAATGAGAAGTCTGATGGAAAACGATCCGTATTCCGGCGCACTTGCTCGTTTAATCGCTTCGTCTCCACACCGTAGATTTCCGCCAGGTCGCTATCGAGTATCACCTTCTCGCCGCGGATCGTGAAAATCCGGTCTTGCAGGTTGGGTCCGGCGGCCTTCGCCACCAAAGCTTTCATCTTTTCGTCACTCATACGTTGTTTCCTCCTTCTACATTTTCCCGGCGGTGGTGGATTCGATGGTGGCGATTTCTTCGGGGGTTAGGTTGTAGAGGTGGTAGACGAGGTGGTCGATCTGGGTTTCATTTCAACAGTTCCTTCAGCATCTCCACATCTTTCAGTGCGGATCGGATCTCCTCGCTGTAGGTGTTTCGGTGGTCGTCATGCGCAAGTGGATTCAGGATGTGCCGCCGGTCAATGTCAAGCTTGGCAAGCATTTCGTTTGCATCGCCGGATGACCTTGCTTTTGCCTTTGCTATCAACCCAGCCAGATCGAGTTCATTACAGTTCTTGTCGCGCTGCTCACGAGGAAGAACATGAGCTTTAAGCAGTTTTTCAAGTTCCTTTCGGAGCAGGAACGCGCAGCAGTCATATTCCTTCTGGGCATAAAATCCCTTTGCCCGCTCAATGGCGGACTGCCCTTGCTTTACAATGGCTTCCGGTATGTCTGCACTATCATCCAGGTAGAGTTCGAAGTTTTTCCAGTTGAGTTTGGCCCGGTAGAGTTCAAACAGTTCCCGGTCATGGGTGAAAAAGAAGATCTGGAAGTCCTGAAATTCCCGCTGCAACAAAGCCAGCAGTTTATGCCGGTTGCTCATATCGAGACTGATGAGTAAATCATCGAGCACAAGAATTTTTAGGCAATCGGGCGAAAGCGTCCCCAGCAATCTCTTGATGGCTGCAAAATAAAGCGAGATTGCCAGAGCGGATAGCCGGGCCTCGTTGAGGAATGTGTGGTACGATTCAATGGCGTTCTCCATGAAATCAACACCCATCCGCACGACTGGCTCCACGGAACGTCCGTCCTCTGCGAATATCTGCTCGAAATAGAACTGACTGATCTTGAAATCATCGCTGAAATGCCGGATCAATAGGTTGACCTCATGCAAAAGGTCAGCGTTGATGATGCTTTTTAGTGCATCAAAGTATTTCGCAGGCTCTTTGATCTGCGAAAGAACGAGCGTGTCGGATACCGGATAATCCCGAAGCAACAGGCGGAACATTTCGTATAGGTTTATCGGATTGGTCGAATGCGACGGCGAATAGTGGATGCTGAGCAGCTTCTTGTAGTCCAGCATAGGCGTGAATACCGAAAGCCCTTTCACAAACGCAAAGGCATCCGGCAATGATTCGGAATCAGCATCCAGCACCAACTCGGTGCCGTTGCTGAAACCGAAGGTAATCTCCGGACTGCCGTCACGAAAGATGTTCCGCTCGTCGCCGATGGTCCTGATACGTTTCCCGGCAAGCAGTTCCATGGCTCGGTAGATGGAACTTTTTCCAGTTCCGTTCTCGCCGTACAGCAGCACATTCTCACCGCCGATGTCCAGGGCAAACGCATCGGCAAAGAAACGGTAATTCTTGATTGTGAGTTTGTTGATGCGCACAGCACCACCATATGGTTCCGATGCTTCGGCCACGGCCTGCTTCATTCGTTCAAGTCGGCTGTCGGTCATGAGGTTGCTCCAACAATTAGGTTTACTGGATGCACATTCCGGCGGTGTACCAATGCATGCCGGATGGTTTTGTCATTCCGGAAAAATGTGCATAGCGTCTGAATATACTCATTTTTGAATCCATCGCTATCATTTTGATTGAACGGCTGGAGCACGGTCTGAATCCGTTCGGTTATAAAGCAGTTTGCCGTTCGCATCTCTTGCGCGAAATAGAGATCGTAAACGAGTCCGTCAATCACCGCTTCAATTTGTTCAGCTTCCTGCGTCATTGCCTGGGAACGAGCGAATTGCACACAGTCGACAAGGATCTCAAAAAGACGGCGGCGATCCTCATCTAGCTCAGGCACCGGCAAGGGTTCCAGGAATGTCTTCTTGTAGCGGAAGGTATTGCCACGCAAATCACCGCCCGCATAAAACCGTTTGAACACCTCGGTTAAAAAACGCGAATTGAGCAATGCCGCCAGATATTTAACCCGCCCTCCGGTCATGATGAAGCTGGTTGCCTCAGGCGCATAGCCCTCGGTATCGAAATAAAAGGCCGAGTCATAAACAATCTCTGCATAAATAAGCTTCACCTTGGAAAATTCCGGGTGGTAGGCAATGGTGTCTTGGACTTCAAACCATTTATTCGATGTTTTCTTTCGACTCCCTGATTCTCCACTTTGCTCAAGCCGCTTGCCAAAACTCAACAGATGCTTGTGTACAGCAGGATATTCCATAATATTGATGTGCTGTGCCGGGAATGTCGAGATCATCCATAGGTCAGCAAACTGCACGGCATACCGTTTGATATCGCGTCCGCGCAGGATCGGCTTGAGGATTTCGGCAGAGCGAGGATCCTCGGCGATCAATTCGGCTCGTTTCTTGCCATTTACAATAAATGCTTCGTTGCAGCCTGTTTTTATACCGTAGTTAATTGATAGGTTCCAATCGCGCAGGGGCTTTCCGAGTGCTTCAACACGCCGTTTCAATTGAGTCCACTCAGGCGAGATGACCACAAAGGCGTCTTCATTCAGCAGACAGTCACTGGCTCCGGCACTTTCAAGCATATCCACAAGCGAGGTTTCTTTCTCGTAAACCGCATTCAGGTCGTAGCAAATTGGAACCGGTTGTATTCGAGGCTGCGCCGTCTTTTCCCAAATCAAGATATTGGTATAGGTAGTAGCGGACTCGAAGATGTTTGAGTCACCGAAGTCAATCAGGGTGCGTAGTGTTCCGTTCTCGAGTAGATATTTACGCATCGCCTGTCCATAGCCAGCCCGCATCCATTTATTGGAGGAAATCAGGGTAAGCGTGCCCCCCTCTTTCAACAAATGGTAGCCGCGTTCATAAAAAAGGCAAAACACATCACCGGTTTTGGCGTAGGTCTTGTACTCCTGCCAGCCGATCTGGCAGGGGTTCCCACTAAAATTCTGAATCTGTATAAACGGGGGATTCCCCAGCACAATATCGAAGCCGACAAAGGTGCCGGAATCGTCGAGGACTTCGGGGAACTCGAAGCGCCATTCGAAGGCGTTCTCGAAGATCTTGTTGTTCCTGATCTCCTCGATCTCGGCCTCGAGCTGGCGGGCCTGGGCGGTGAAGTCCTTGACCTTCTTGTCCCAGGCGGACTTTTCCTTGGCGGTCTTCTTGAAGAGCTCGGTCTGCATGGTGAGTTCCATGAGCTCGCCTCGAAGTTTGCGTAGTTTCACGACCTTGGGATCGTTGGCGGATATCTCGCTGCGGAAGTTGCCCTTGATGTCCTGGATGAGCGCTTCCATGGAGCGTTTGACGTTCTTGCTCTGGGCATTGCGATAGGCCGCCACGGCAAGCCGGTAACTCGATACGTCCCACTTGCTTTTGCGCAAGGCCTGCTTGACGTCGGCATCCAGCGGGAAGCGGCTGAGCAGGGAGTTGCCGCATTTGATGTTGATGTCGATGTTGGGCAGCGTCTCCAACTGGCCATCGTCGCGGTAATAGGCATTCTTGAGCAGTTCGATCCACAGGCGCAGTCGGCAAATCTTCACGGAGTTGGGATTGATATCCACCCCGAATAGGCAGTTTTCAATAATCGACTGCTTCTCATGAAAGAGGGTTTCCTGAATGCGCTGGCTTTCCTTGTCGAGCCGGCTGTACTCAAAAAGCTGGTCATCCTGATCGGTCACGATGAGTTCATCGTTGGCGACCTCGAACTGATAGCCGCTGAGCAGCTTGCCCTGGCGATCGGTCAGGATGCGCAGTTCGGACTTGATGGTGAGCATTTCGTTGAGGGCCGAGACGAGGAAGTGACCGGAACCCACCGCCGGATCGCATATCCGGATGGTGTTGAACACGTCATTGGCCTTTTTGCGAAAAGCCTCCCGGCCATCGGGTGCGCGTTTGATCTCCTCGAGGAAATCCTCCTGAAGGTCGGCAAAGCATGTCCAATGCCTGCCCCAGGCGGCATTGAATTTCTGCACGACAGCCCGCCGGATGGTTTCCCGGCACATGTACATGGTGATGAAACCGGGGGTATAGAAGGAACCATCCTTGTAGCCGTTGATCTTCTCGAATATCAGCCCGAGAACGGAGGCGTTGATCAGCGTCTTGTTCTCCTCCTGGATGTCTTCCGCCCCCTCGGAACTGAAGTCATAGGCATTCAGGAATTCGAAGAGATAGACGAGAGTATTGAGTTCACCTGTCCTGCGGCGGCCACTGCGATCCTTAAGCACGGTCTGGGGATGGATGGGTAATGTTTCGCCGTCGTCCAACTGCGCAATGGCAAAGCACTCGTTTTCCATGTCGGTCAGTTCGAACAGGGAACTGTTCAGATACGGGATATTGCCGAAGCGCGCGGTAACCCGGTCCCGCCTGCTTTCCGGCGTCTGCGCCAATACCTGGAAAAACAGCGTATTCAGATCATCCAGATTCTGTATCCGCCCGGCATGGAGAAAGGCAAAGTCTGCAGTCTGATTATACGCAATAAGCTGCCCTTCCAGCAGCTTCAGGAAGAGGATGCGGTTGATCCATGTCAGCACAAGCTCCAGCGCCACGGTAAACATGCGTTCCTCATGGGTGGCCCCGTATGATTGTTTGCCACGGAACTTGTCCATTTTCCCGAGGCTATCAAGCTGGGAGATGGTGTTTTCCAGCAGCGAGCCGCTCTTGCGTTCCCCAGCGGGAAACCGCTCGATGAGCTTCTTGCTGCCGCTTTTGATTTCGGATAGTCCGATAATGTACAGGAGTTCGGTGTAGAAGGACCGGTCAAGGCTGTTGCTGTCGTTCAGGAACGGCAGTTTGAGGAGATGCGCGGGTGAGAGGATTTTCAGGAGCGGCACCAACTGGGATTCCTTGCGGGGGTTATCGATCAGGCTTTCATACTCCCGGATATCGAACCAGGTGAAGACGAGCGTCCCGGCGTGCTCCTGTATGCAAGGCGCGGCGATTTCCGTATAGAAATAATCGGTCCCGGTGCTCGTCAGACGCCCCGCGCGGAAATCCTTGTATCTGCCCAAAAGCTTCTTGTCCTGGGCGAACGCCTTCTCGAACACATGTGCATCAAAAACAAACCACTCGTAACCATTGGTTGCCACCAGATGCTTGAGTTCGTCATTCCCGGCTGTGATGCGTTCATCCAGGAAATACAACACCAATTCCTGCATCGCCTTGGTGTTGATGTGATTCTTGTCCGGCATCTCCGCCTTGTTGCCAGGGCGCTTGGTTTCAATCAAAACCCCGACGGAATCCTTGTCGCGATTTCCGTTATGGATAACCAGATCGTTCCTGCTTTTTGTGTTGATGAAATAATCGCTCTTGTAATGGGTCTCGCGCAGGAAGGCCGAAATATGATTCTTGTTGAATTCCTCGCTCTCGTCCGGGCGGAGCGAGTGGATGAGATTCTTGAGTTCCCGTTTGAACAACTCGACCTGCTCGCGGCATGGCTTCACCTTGAGGTAAGCCTTGTTCAGGGCCTTGCGCGGCGTCTGGATGTTTTGCTCGCTCATCTTTGTTTCCTAGCCTGCATGATGGTCAGCTTATAGCCGAATCCACGTCGGCAAACCAGATAAAAGAGCGAAATTGCCCGGCAACTACCGGATGTCCTGCACTTTCCAGATGAAATGGAAATCGAAGTCGCTGTCAGAAGAACCAGACGGGACTTGACCACGCCCGCGCATCGGCTTCAGCCGTCACGCGGATATAATAGAAGACTGTCGATTTGCCCGTGGCAAAGTCGCGGATCGTTGACGCGGCCCCAGGTGCGTTATCGGTCCAGTCAAGATGGCCGGTCCAATCATTCGGCGTGTCACTGAAAATGACCACGTTGTTACGGATGATCTCGACCCTTTTGATGATGCTTTCCGCCGCATATTGCGCCGTGATCGTCACCATCCCCGACGCCGGCAGTTCTCCCGCATCGCCCATCTCGAGACCTCCGATCTTAACATCCAGCCAGATACGCTCGCCACATGCCGCATAACAACGCCGCGACTGCATGGCGTTCCAGATCGCATCCCTGGAATTTTCCGCTGCCATCACAGCCGTCAGTCCCGGCTGCGCCCGGTGCGCTTCCGTCTCCAGCCATCGGCAGAATGTGAGGCTCGTGTGGGAATCCGTCCCGCCCACAAAGCCAAAGCGGTACCCCTGCGCCAGCAGATCCTGTACATGGCTCGGGCCGGGATGCACCTGCAGCAATGGCGTCGGATTCCCCCGATACTCGCTGGTTCCCCATTTGGAATGGATTTCCACGACCGGCATCAAGGTCTCGCCGGGATACGCCTCATCTGGGATTTCGCCATGTTTGCCGGTACGCGTGGTATGGTGCGGTACCGAAAAGAAATCCCCCTCAACCTTCTTGCAAAGACCGGCAATATTCAGATCCTCTGGCCAAGGATCAACATACGCCCGGTTCGACTGCCTGAGGTAGATATTGCAATCCCCTCCCCGCCCCCCCCTCATCGCTGTCCCCCACCAATACGGCGCCCCGAACACCCCCCGCCCCCCAAACACCCCACACCCCGCAC
>CAZZBA010000011.1:10144-17164 GCA_964652765.1 uncultured Victivallales bacterium
CTTCATGGATGTCTCATAGCAATAGAGCGTCGAGAACACCCCCGGCTCATCAAACAGCTCACAGGCGGCAAGGTTGTCATACCACTTGCCTGCCGTACCGCGCGGGGCCCAGGACACATGGTCTGCAATCGCCACGAAATCCAGCCCGTATGCATATCGGCTGGCGATATACGCGAGATTCCGGGTACGGCACCGTTCTGGATGGCAGTCCCCGACGGTGGTATGAATGTGCGGATCGCCCCAGAAGATCATCCGCCGGTCTTCCTCCGTCGCCAGGGCAGGATTGCTGAAAAACACCTTTCCGCCGATCTCGCCCTGTACCCGGAAGAAGCCCTCCTCGCTCTGCACCAGCCCCCCGACACGACAGACTGCCGAACGATTTTCAGGAAAGCGGATTTCCTGAGCATCGCCCGTGTTTGGAGAAAGAGTCACCACCTCTCCCTGTGAAATCAGCGGCATTGCATTCGCATCCAGCAGGCTCACTATTGCTGAAAAAGGCTGCCCCGGCTTTACGACGGACGGAATGGTGATCATCACACGGGATAGCCCGCTCCCTGGTGCCTCAAGACGCAGGCACTTCTCAACCATGGTCTCGGGAAAACAAACGATCCTCTTTCCGGATATTTCGCTCATTCGCTGCCCTTATCGCAAGAGTAGGCGAGAAAACGAAAGTCCCCAGGCTCCTCAACCAAGAAAGGAGCCAGTCCGCGTTCATCCACGGTCGAATTCCAGCGCTCGCCGTTCAAGAGATTTTCCAACCGCAGAGCCCGCCCCGCCAGGTGCGGAAGCCGGAAGCTATAGTTCCTTTGGGTATTGCCAGGTTCGCGGAATAGAGTCATGAAGCCACGGTTCTCGCCCAAAAGCTCACATTCGAAGCCTGTCCAGCTTGCGCCATCCGGCTTATCGCCTATGGGATGCACAAGCCCACGGTAAATATCCTCCCGCACCTGCTTGTACGCCGCCAGCAGGGGGCGGATCTCATCCCTGGCTTGATCGCTGTACAGGTGCGTCTCGCAGAAGAAAAGCGGAGTACTCATCAACGCGATCGCCGTGCAATACGCGTGGTTGTAGGCCCCTGCATCGGAGAAGCGCTTGTCGACCATGTCAATATTCTGGACCGAGCCCTGGAACTTGAGCAGGTTGCAGTAGCGCGATATCTGCCATAAATCCCTCAATACGGTTCCCGGCCGGTAAACAACGGTCACGGGTATCACCGGTTTGCGATTTTCCAGGTAGATGCAACCGAACTCGCGCGCGAAGAAATACCCGTAACGGGCATCCACCTCCGTAAGATCCCAGTTGATCCGCAGCTGGTGCCTGCGCCCCAGGACAAGCGTCCGGACTTTATCCATCAGCTCATCGATTTTCTGCCGGGTATTCAACACGGCAAAATCAAGCTTGAGTGATACAAAACCGCCTTCCCGAATGTTGCGTTCCATATCCTCCAGCGTCGGCGGGATGGCGGCCATCCAAAGCCCGAGCGATATCCCTGCATTCTTGGCTGCTTCGCGAACCGCCGTCCAACCGTCCGGATACCGGGGAGGCACCGGGCTCCATTCCTTGAGCTGATCACCCTGCCAGCCATCATCAATCTGCAACACGTCGATCCCCAAGTCAGCACAACTGGCAATCTCACGCAGGACGTTTACCTCCCCCGCCGCGTCCCGATGCTGCTTGGCCCCCTGCGAACTGCCCCACGTGTTGGCCTGGATGTAGATATCCCGATCCGTCAGGGGATACCGAATCCGATCAAAAGTCTTAAAGGCGCGCAGACGCGAACGCGCATCGGACGCGTAGACCAGGCACCACGTTGCCCACGCAGGTCGCCATTGCGGATCAATCTCGGACGGACGGATGCCCCAGCCATAGGATTCCAGACCGCACACTGGGTCACAGACGAAGAACCCCGTATCCACACCCCGCTGGTTGACGCACTTGTGCGACTCCTTGACCATGGCCACGCCCCATGCCTCATCCTCAACACACAACGCATTGGACCATTCACAGACATAAGGGAAGTCGAGCGGCCTCGCCTCCTCGGCCTCCAGCAGGATATCCAGCCATGGGTCGTTCCGATTCTGGGTGTCGGCATAATAGCCGAGCATGCGCCGACGCCTGCCTTTATAATCTATCGGAAGACTGTCCAGACGCTGGGATCCACGACCAAGACGGGCTTCCCGCAAGCTTTCCTCTGTGGTCTCCAGTTGACCCAGGGTTCCGTCCCATTTAAACCCCTCAAGCGCCTTTACCTTGAGCTGGACACGGATACCCGGTGCCTGGGGGTAAGCCCAGACTTCAAAGCGAACCGCTAGCCGTGCCTCGGCATAATGCAGCTCAGCCGTAAACCGGACATGCTTGGACGTGAAGCCCTCATCGTCCGATATCACCGTCTCCACGCTGATCAGCTCGGCGGCCGGGTTACACCCCTCGACCACCGGCAGCAGCCAGTCGGCATCCCGTGAATCGTCGTGGTCGAGAGTCCAGCAGGCTGTTTTCCCGGCCTTGATCTCCGAGGTCAGGAACCCATGCCCCGTCCAGCGCCATGCTCGGGTCATACGGCCCGTATCCGCAACGAGCCGTTCACCATCAAACGTAATAACAGCATCTTCCAGCTTCACTCTCAAAGACTTCATAGTATCACTTCTTATTATATACGAAACAGTTGCCAGCCCCAGTCACAGCCGCAGGGCTCAAGCCTCAGCCTATTCAAGGAATCATACATCACCATAATGGTCTCACCATAGCATTCCCCATTTCAACGTCATTTCTGAAAGTTCGGAGAATCGCCAGATCGTATTTTATCTGACAGTTGGATGGCGGTATGGGTGAATGTACCGGCCCGATTATCGGGGACAAGGGTATAGGGGCCGCTATACCAGCTTTCGAGAAATAATCGATCGGGATGCACATTGTTCTTGATAAGCCAATCATACGAAGCGAAAGCGTCCTTGGCGAACTGCAGATCGTAATCATCGCCTTGAAGCTTATTATCGCCGTTGATGATATACCCAAACTGCTTGCCGTGCCGGTGGCACGTATTGGCGATTGACCGAATCGCATCTGAATATCCTGCCTCTTGCCAGGCGGGATTGTTGATGACAAAATACGGTGAGTCGGCCGTGAAGCCTGAAAAGCCGGCTTGGAAAAGCATCTCGATGATTTTCGACGTCGTTAGCCCCCAGCGTTCCTGTTTGCGCGCGTTCGTCCATCTTCCTTCGTTCATATAGAGCGGCGGGAAAACAGCATGGAGCTCCTCTGTTCGACCGGAGGACCGGAATGCCTTGACATACCGGGCGCTTATATCCGCCATGATCTTAAGCATGGCGTTGCCGCGATCCTCAGTTTCTTCGGGAACCATGGTTGAGACGACATCTATGATTGACAGGATGTAATCGACATTAACCGAACCGATGGGGATTCCCAAGGCTTCCAAATCCCTGATATTGTTCGCATGCTCCAAGCCGATCGCCTCGGGGGAGGTTGAGGCTTTGCGGATATGAAAAGTGAGTTCAATGGCATTTGTCTTCGTCGCCAAAGCCGGAGCAATATCCCGGATGATCTGGTCGGCATTGGGCAACACCTTTCGATCCGCCCCCGTCTGCATCTTCCTTATCCAAAAATGCACATGGAGCAGCATGCCGTCGGATGAGTTCAGGGCATTGCTCCATGCCGATGCATTCGTGAACTGTTCGTGGTAGTTCACCGTTCCGAAATAGAACGTCGGTGCGGCATGAAGCCAAGGCCCGGTCATCATCATACACACCAGTCCAACGAGACACTTTGTTCGTATGTTTTCCATCACTAGCATCCCAGAGGGCAGGTTTTCAGATTCACTACAAGTGATATTGCTAGGTTTTTAACTCAATTTCGATCATTTTCTATTGACTCGTTTGCTGATTGATTTTGGTTTCATGCAGAAAACCCCAGTTGTAACCGCTGGATGGTGCCGGAATGATTGGACTTTTGCCGGTTCATCTCCTAAGCTGACATCCAATCCAAGGAGAAACCATGAGCCGTCATCTTAAACTTGCCTTTGTCACGTTCCTGACCGTCGTGCGTCTGCCGCTGGTGCTGCTGTTCTTTGTCGGCGCCATCGTGCACGCCCACATGCCGACAGCATGGCTGTTCTGGTGCACGTTCGCCGCGCTGGTGCTCTCCGCCCTGACCGACCTGTTTGACGGCTATTACGCACGGAAGTTCAACGTGGTCACCCAGTTCGGAGCGCATGTCGACCCGCTGATGGACAAGTTCTTCTACCTGGCGTCGATGCCGCTGCTGGTCTATGTCATGGCGATCCATGCCGACGGCGAGACCACCCCCCTGGCCCATGCGACGGCGATGCTGGTGCTGACGCTGGTCTTTCTGGCCCGTGACCAGTGGGTCACGTTCCTGCGCTCGATCGGAGCGATCTACCAGGCCAGCGGCAAGGCCAACTGGTCTGGCAAGCTGCGCACGGCACTGAACTTCCCGATGATCTGCGTGGTCTACTACCACGAGGAAGCCCCCGACGCCTTGCAGTTCGTCCCCTCCTGGTTCGCCTATGCGTTCGTGCTGCTGACGCTGGTCATCACCGTGCTCTCGCTCTTCATCTACACGCGCAATTACTGGCCGTACCTGCGCAAGGCCGCGAGTGTGGATGACCTGTAACTTCAGTGGTAACCACGAAAATGTATGTGGGTATGTGAGTTTATGAGTTGTGAGGAAAGACCTTGCAACGTCCTCCCTCACTCACCCACACACTCACGCACCCACACACGCCATATATCCATTACGCCGTGGCCACCGCCAGGGCCTGGGCAAAGTCGGCCTTGATGTCCGCGATATTCTCCAGGCCGACCGCCACGCGGATGAATTCCGGCGTGATCCCGCAGGCGAGCTGATCCTCGTGAGACACCTGCTGGTGCGTCGTGGAGGCCGGGTGGATCACCAACGTCTTTGCATCGCCCACGTTGGCCAGGTGGCTCGCCAGCTTGACCGCGTTGATGAATTTCGCCCCCGCCTCGGCCCCCCCCTTGATACCAAAACCGAGCACGGCACCAAAGCCGCCTTGCAGGTAGCGGCTGGCCACCGCGTGGTACGGGTGATCCTCGAGTCCCGTGTACGACACCCACGCCACACCGGGCTGAGTCCGCAGCCATTGCGCCAGCGCCAGCGTGTTCTCGCAGTGGCGGGTGATGCGCAGCGGCAGCGTCTCTATTCCCTGCAGGATCATGAAGGAGTTGAACGGGCTCGGGCACATGCCGATGTTGCGCAGGCCGTCCACCCGCGCCCGGATGATGTAGGCGATGTTGCCCATACCCGGCACGGCGCGCAGCGCATCCCAGTAGACCATCCCGTGATAGGCACCATCCGGCTCGGTGAAGAGCGGATAGCGGCCGTTGCCCCAGTCGAACTTGCCGCTGTCGACAATCACCCCGCCGATGGAGGTACCGTGGCCGCCGATCCACTTGGTCAGCGAATGGACCACGATATCGACGCCATGCTCGATCGGTCGGCACAGCAGCGGCGAAAAGGTGTTGTCGATGATCGTGGCCACGCCCTTGGCGTGCGCCGCATCCGTGATCGCCCGGATATCGGACACGTCGCCCTTCGGGTTGCCGATGCTCTCGAAGAACACCGCGCGGGTGTTGGGACGGATCGCCGCGGTAACCTTCTCCGCCGTGATATCATCGATGAACGTGACCTCCAGCCCCAGGCGCGGAAACGTGTGCCGGAAAAGGGTATCCGTGCCGCCATAGAGCGACGAGGAGGCCACGATGTGATCCCCCGCCTGCGCCAGCGTGTGGATCGACAGGAAGATCGCGGCCATGCCGCTGGACGTGCCCAGCGCCCCCACCCCGCCCTCGAGCGCCGCGATGCGCTTTTCCACCACATCGGTCGTCGGATTCATCAGCCGCGTGTAGATGTTGCCGAATTCCTTCAACCCGAACAGGTTCGCGGCATGTTCAGTGTTCTTGAATACATAGCTGGTGGTCTGGTAGACCGGTACCGCCCGTGACCCCGTCACCGGATCGGGCTCCTGGCCGGCATGCAGTGCAAGCGTCTCGCGTTTCTCGTTTCCTGTCAGCATTATCGTTCTCCTTATCGTTCGCCTTGCGGCTTTGTTTTCACTCACTCAGATCGAATACGTCAACGGATTCCCCGCCCGCAGCGCGGCAACCTTGTCAGCCAGGTTCGAAAGCAGCGCCTTGGAAAAGACCTGGCGCAGCGACTCGGCCGCCTCGTTCCAGACCCCCTGTACCGCGCAACGCATCACATGGTCGCAGCCGGTCTCCACGCATGGGGCGATCTGCAGCGGTCCCTCGGTGGCCTCCAGCACGTCCAGCACCGAGGTCCGGTGCGGCTCGCAAGCCACGGTAAAGCCACCGCGAGCACCGCGATGACTCTGCACCAGGCCGCCGGCCCTCAACCGGATCAGGATCTGCTCGACGTAATCCGGCGAAATCCCCTCCGCCTCCGCGATATCCTGCTTGCGTGCAGGCCCCTCTTCGTCACGCGAGGCCAGGTAAACCATGATACGGACGGCATAACGGCCTTTTGTCGATAATTTCAGCATTCCAAAACCCTCCACGTTGTGCGATAATGGGAGCAATTAAATACAACATGATCGTTATTGTCAACATTAAATAACTTAGCGTTTGCATTTCAACAGGAACGGCATAGACTCGTTGCGTGTCACAACAACCACGAAATCAGGAGCAGTCATGAGCAAGCCGAAGAGCGACCACATCATTATGGCCATCCACGTCACCGACCGCGTCAAGCAGGCATCCCTCGTCCAGGATGTGCTGACCAGTTACGGCGGCAGCATCAAGACCCGCATCGGCCTGCATGAGGTGTCGGAAACCAAAGCGTCAACCAACGGCATGATCCTGGTTGAGTTCGTCGGTACACCGAAGAAGAGCGAGAAAATGCTGGCCGCACTGAACGAGGTGACGGGCGTCGAGGCCAAGTGCATCACCTTCCAGCACTGATTTACGCCGCCTTGACTGCCGCCAGTGCTGCCGCGTAATCCGGCTC
>CAZZBA010000011.1:17174-32004 GCA_964652765.1 uncultured Victivallales bacterium
CAGGACGGGACAATTCATTTCAACGTCCAACAACCAACATCCAACGCCCAACAATCCAAGAAAAGGCTCCAAACTTGGGCGTTGGATGTTGGGCGTTGGATGTTGGATGTTCGATTCGATTCTTCAGTTACCAATCTGTTTTTGCCCGGGAATCCCGAGCGGCGGGCTTACCTACTTCTTCAATGCCGCCAGCGCTGCCGCGTAATCCGGCTCCTGCGCGATTTCCGGCACCAGCTCGGTGTAGACCACCCGACCGTCACGCCCGACCACGACAACCGCCCGCGCGAACAGTCCCGCCAGGGCACTGTCGGTCAGCCACACGCCGTAATCGGCACCGAAGGTGTGCGAACGGAAAGCCGATACAGCCTTGACGTTCTTCAGGCCCTCGGCCGCGCAGAAGCGCCCCTGCGCAAACGGCAGGTCAAGCGAGATGCACAACACGACCGCATCGCCGCCTGACGCCGCCTGATTGAAACGCCGCACCGAGGCCGCGCATACAGGTGTATCGATGCTCGGGAATATATTCAACACCACCGGACGCCCCACGAAATCCGACAGCTTTACATTCGATAAATCCGCCCCAGCCAGCACGAAATCCGGTGCTTTGCTTTTGACGGCAGGGAGCTCTCCAGATGTCTTTACCGGTGTACCCTTGAACGTTACCTGTGCCATAACGCATTCTCCTTTTCATTTTGATGTGCCAGCAGGCACCATTTATACAAAAACCAATATGATGGTTATCGCTATAATCAATTTTTACTTACAGTGCAATCAGATAAATGATTGCCAGCCGCTCTGCACAGTCTTAAGATGTGAAGAAACGCGAATCAAGGGGGCAGGATGTTTGACTATGATCTGATCGTGATCGGGCTGGGGCCCGCCGGCATGGCGGTTTCCATCATGGGCTCGGAAATGGGATTGAAAATCTGCGCGATCGAGAGGCACAAGATCGGCGGCGAGTGCATGAACGTGGGCTGCATCCCGAGCAAATCACTGCTGCGCATGGCCCAGATCCGCCATGGCGTGACCCGCGCCAGCGGGATGGCGCTCGGCACGACGGCAGCCCCGGCAGTCGGCGACGTGTTCCCCAAAATCCAGGAATTCATCGACTACATCAACAGAGCCAAGACCCGCAAGATGTTCGACAAGGTGCATCTGGTGCTGGGCGAAGGGTCGGCCAGCTTCATCGACGGGCACACGGTCGCCGTCGGCGAGAAACGCTACAGCGCCAAGTTCATATTCATCTGCACGGGCTCCCGCCCGGCCATCCCGCCGGTTCCGGGCATCGAGACGATCGACCTGCTGACCAACGAGAACGTCTTCGCGCAGCCGGATATTCCCGAGAGCCTGACGATCATCGGCGGCGGGGCGATCGGCTGCGAACTGGCACAGGCCTTTGCCCGGCTGGGCACCCGGCAGGTGAACATCGTGCACATGGATCCGAACCTGCTGCCATTCGGCGATGCCGATACCGGACAGTTCCTGGAAGACATTTTCAAGCGCGAAGGCATCGCCGTCTACAACGGGCGACGGCTGACGCGTGTCGCGATGGAGGACGGCAGAATCGCCCTGTTCACGGACAAGGACGAGAAGCTGGTTTCGCAGCGACTGCTGGTCGCCGCCGGGCGCCAGTGGGATCTCGAGAGCCTGAAGCTTGGCAACGCAGGCGTGAAGTACGGGCGCAAGGGCATACAGGTCGACAAGCACCTGCGCACCACCTGCCGTTCTGTCTATGCCCCGGGCGATGGCAATGGCCATGTGCTGCTCTCCCATGCCGCGATGCACCAGGGCATGCTGGCATTGATGAACTGCATGATGCCGGGGCCGTTCGGATTCAACTTCCGCCGCTTCGTGGTTCCTTGGACCGTCTTTACCGATCCCCCGGTTTCCGTCGTCGGTGCAGCCGAGGCCGACCTGAAGAAGCAAGGCAGACGCTACGAGACCGTGGTGAGCAATTACGGCGACTATGGCGCGGCCATCGCCGAGGGTATCGGCGAGGGCTGGGTCAAGGCGTTCATCCACCCGGTGACCGGACGCATCTACGGGGCGCGGATCATCGGCGAGGGGTCCGGCGAGATGATCGGGGAATGGGCACTGGCGATCCAGAAGAAGATACGGATCTGGGACATCATGTTCCTGCAGCATTCGTTCCCGACCATGTCATTCCTGACAAAGCGGGTGGCGGAAACCTGGATGATGAACCGGATGCCGCGGCTTCAGGGCCTCTGCCGTCTGATCTTCGGCAGCGTCATGCCGCAAGGCAAATAGACAGACCTTTTTCGTTGCTGATGGCAGCGCTTTCGACTAAGGTTCACCATAGATGAACCACCATGATCAATACATGCAGAGCGCGATACGCGAGGCCGAGATCGCCCAGGCCGAAGGTGAAGTGCCGACCGGATGCGTGATCGTGCATCACGGCGGGGACAATACGGAACGACCGCGCGTGATCGCCCGCGCCCACAACCAGGTTGAACGCCTGAAGGATCCCACGGCCCACGCCGAAATGATCGCCATCACCCAGGCCGCCGCCACCCTGGGGGACTGGAGGCTCACCAACACCACGCTCTACGTTACCAAGGAGCCCTGCGCCATGTGTGCCGGCGCGATCGTGCTGGCCCGCATCCCGCAACTGGTATTCGGCGTGGCTGATCCGAAGCGGGGCGGGGCGGTCTCCGTGTTCAACATCGTGCAGCATCCGGACCTGATCCATCGCTGCGAGGTCATCGCCGGCATCCAGGAGGAACCATGCCGGATGATCCTCCAGGAATTCTTCCGTCAACGTCGCCAGGAAAAGAATCAACCATGAAAAGCCAGAAATCTACCGTCTTTATCAATCTGACCGGCAAACAGAAACCCCAGGCGGGTGCGCCGTCCCCCGCCATACCAGCCGCGGCGGCGGATGCGCCGCTGCCGCCGGTCGACATGCCCCAGCCGATGACCATGCAGTCGCTTTGCCGGAACTACAATGCCATCATCAACGCCAAGGGCATCTACTACCCCGTCGCCTACCAATTCCCGCGCCTGCTCGGGTGCGGCCAGCAGGGACATGTCTTTCTCGCCCTGCGACAAGGCGCGCGCGGCTGCATCACCGAGAACGCCGTCAAGCTCTACAACCCCGCCCTCTACGGCTCACCGCAGGAGTACTGGACCGATATGGGGCGCATCGCCGCCCAGATCTCACGCATGCAGCGCATCCAGAGCCCCAACATGGTCTCCCGCCATTCCTACGAGGAGACCTACGGCATCGGCTATGTCGAGATGGAGGCGATCGACGGCGTAGATCTCGCGCGCCTGATGAACCGCAACCTGCTGAACCTGGCCATGACCCGCAGTACACCCGATGAATGGGCCAAGTTCAGTCATACCGTCTTCCGCCTCGAAAACAATCGCATGCGCCTCCAGCCCGGCTTTGTCGTCTACCTCCTGCGCGGCATCCTGCGCGGCCTCGAGCGGCTCCACGCCTTGGGCTTCCTGCATTTCGACCTCAAGCCCGGCAATGTCATGCTCGACCGCCTCGGCTCGGTCAAGGTCATCGACTTCGGCCGCGCCCTGATGATCAACGAGAACGTCTCGTTCCTTTTCGGATCGCCGCTCTACATGGCCCCCGAAACCCACCGCCGCGAGGCGGGTTCACCGCAGTCCGACCTCTACAGCGTCGGCCTGATCGCCCTGGAGCTGCTCGTGGGCGAACCGATTGTGGCGGATCGCACACTCAACGAGGAGGGACTGCTGGCCGTCAAGATGCAACTGGTCAACCGACTGAGGAACATCCTGCCTTCGTACGTGCTGGAAAACACCGACCTGGTCGAGATCCTGCGCAAGCTACTGGCACCAGCGGTGGCCGACCGCTACACGAGCGCCCGCGAGGCCGAGATCGGCGAAAGCGGCCTGGCCGTCATCGACAAGCAACTGATCTATGCCGGACTCGATACCGAGTATGCGCGCGATCTCTCGGATTACCTCGCGAAACTGATCGACCCGCAGACCCAGCGCATCGAGGCTCCACAGTAAGGCCAGGCTGAAACTTCGGGGAAGACTACCTCAGGCTGAAGACCGCACTGGTGGCCAGCGGGGACTACGGCTACCACGTCTAAGACGAAGGTATGGCGAACCGTCCTCGGTAAGCCGCGCCCTGCCTCACTACCTTCTGCTTTCTCTGGCTCCGTACGGCTCGGCGGGACGCACTCGCCCTACCCACCTGCAGGCAGACATATGGACAGAGATCCGCTGTCCCTCCCCCTGTTATCAAGCTGTTGATAAATATTCACCAACAACTTGATAACAACCTTTATTATTAATTCATAATTAATTATTAACAAAATACTTACATTATCAAATAGCCTGTTGATAACTTTATATTGAAGCCTGATAGCGTTTCGGTTAATACTATCAACGCTTCGATGTTCCCTGCCACAACGTTACCCGGATTTATCGCCATGCCAGACCATTTTGAAATCGCCCGTCTGATCACCGCCGCACGCCGTCACCGGGGGATGACCCAGAGCGAACTGGCCCGCCAGGCGGGCTGCCGGCAATCGGCTGTGAGCATGTTCGAGCGCGGACATGTGAATGCGCTTGCACGCCCGAAAATCGAAGCACTGCTGAAACTTCTGGAGATCGAACTGCCCGTGGCTGATGATCATGCCGAGGCGGGGTCCGCCGTGGCGGCACCGGCGGCCGGCACCGCGCCGTATGGCTACTGCCCGGTATTCGACTGCCCCTCGAATATCCCGTTTACCGTCCAGGGCACGCTTCTGATCAAGCCGCAGGTCCGGCCAGACGCCAACGCCAGGCACTGCGCCTTCTGTGGCGAGCTGCTTGAGCGGGCATGTCCGGAATGCGGGGAGGCCATCAAGGACGGTGCCTGCTGCACGCAATGCGGAACCCCCTACATCAGCACCCCTCCCGATATCGTGGGTGGAGATCCGGTCGCATGGGCGGATACCCAACGCACCCACCTGCGCGAACTCGGCCTGCTTGCTGGCCTAGCCGTCTAGGCAGCTGCGCGCCAGCGACGGCAATCCCGGATCACGCGCCCCCATCACCAGCACCGCGTCCCCCGCCGTCAGGTCTGTTTCCCGCAAGGCCTGGCGCACGGCGGTGTAGTCGGCGACACAGGCGACGTCGACACCGCCAGCCGCCAGCCTCGACGCCAGCGCCTCGGACCCGATGCTGCGGTCGGCCGTCCCTCCCGCATCGTAGACAGGCAGCAGCAACACCCGGTGCCTGCCGCCGCTCAACACGCCAAAGGCGGCAGCCAGGCCGTCGAGCATGCTGCGCAGCGGCCCGTAGCCGTGCGGACGCCAGACCGCCACCAGGCACCCCGCGAAGGGCTGCACGGCGGCCAGCGCCGCCGCGATCTTGGCCGGATTGTGCGCGTAGTCGTCAATCACGGTGATCCCATCCACCCGCGCCGCCACCTCGAGTCGTCGATGGATCCCGCGGAACGTGGCCAACGCCGCCGCACTCTGCGCGACCGACACGCCAGCCAGCTCGCAAAGCATGACCGCATGCAAGGCATTCTCGACATTATGGGCACCGGGCAATGCCAGCCGGAACGTCTTGCCCCGGAAGTCGAACCGGCTACCCCCCGCCCCCACCTCGGGAGAAACCCCGTTCAAATACGGGGACCCGTCCAGTGCCCCGATACAACGCCCGCTCACCCGCGTACGAAACGCCTCGAACACGCGCCGAGTTTCCTCCAGATCGAAATGATCCGCCGACATATTGGTGATCACGGCGTGGAGCGGCTCGTAGTTCAGCAGCGAACGGTCACTCTCGTCGGCCTCGATCACCCACAAGTTGCCGCCGATCCGGACATTGCCGACATCGGCCTCCGACTGCCAGTTGGCCACCGGGGCACCATTGACCACGGTCGGGGCCAGCCCCGCCTGCTCCAGTATCCAGCCAGCCATTCCCGTCACGGTGCTCTTCCCGCAGGTGCCGGCCACCGCCAGGCAGGATCGGCCCTCCACCAGCTTCGCCAGCAAGACCGAGCGATGCACCACGGGCACACCGGACGCGGCGGCCGCCAGCACATCCGGGTTGCCGGCCTCGATCGCCGTGCTCACGACCACCGCATCCGTCCCTGCCCGCACGCCGCTCCCGTCCTGGGGGTAAAGGGTCACGCCAGCCCGTCGAAGCTGCCCCAGTACGGGCAGCGCCTCGCCACTGTCATGGTAGCGGTCGGAACCGCTGACCGACAGACCTGCACCAAGCGCAGCCTGCGCCACCGCGCTCATCCCCACCCCGGCCACACCGGTCACATGCACGCGCTGCCACTCAATCACGGCCACGCTCGACTTCCACCGCCACACTGCGGGCGCCTGTCAGCGCCGCGGGCTTGTCCACGCACACCGTGACCCGCCGCACCCGCGAATTGGCCAGGCAACGGGTGGCGACCTCATCCGCCAGCCGCTCTATCAGGAAGTATGAGCTTTTCGTACAGGAAGCCACCAGCTCGTCCTTCAGCGTCTTGTAGTTGACCGTATCCTCGATCGCGTCGGAGACACAGGCGTCCGCCAGATCGCACTCCATGACGATATTGATCACCACGTCCTGAGGTTCCACCCGTTCGCGGGGATTGATCCCGATAATACAGGTCACTCTCAAATCCCTGATCATAATCCGTTCCGCCATCCCATCCTCCTTTGTCATTAATTCCCGGAGCAGGCTGAAGACTACAGGCAAAAGCCGGAAGACTCAACATCCATCACAAACTCGGCGCGCTGCGAGTCCGTGTTTCGCCTTGCGTACGTGCCACTGTGGTCATAAACATCCCGCACATCCGCCGCGTCAGTCTCTTCTCCTACCAGATCGCCATTCACCTCGGTCTGGATGAACAGGCAGCGCAGACCATCGCTGCGGCGGCCCGTGTCCACGACCTTGGCATGATCCGCGTGCCGGGAACTATCCTGAAGAAGCACGGGGCCCTTACAAAGAGCGAGCAACACATCCTACAGGGCCATGTCGCCGCCGGACTTCGCCTGATCGGCCGCAAACGCGACCCGCTCATACAAGCCGGGCGAATGGTCATCGCGAGCCATCATGAACGGCACGACGGCAGCGGCTACCCCGACGGACTCGCGGGCGACACGATTCCCGTCGAAGCCAGGATAGTCGCCGTCGCGGACACGTTCGACGCCCTTTGCTCACCGCGCCCCTACCGGCGCCATTCCGATCCGGAGACCGCCATCAGTATCATCATCAATGGCGGTGCCGGTGTGCATTTCGATCCTGCAACGGTCGACGCCTTCGCGGCCTGCCGCCAGCAACTGCTGGACATCTGCACCCGCCTGCCCTACCGCTGAACACCGCATACCGCAGCGGTCATGCCGGTAGCGACACCACGAGCCCGTCATAGGCGACATGCACACCGGCGGGAATCGCCGATTCAAGTGCGGTGTGCGCCAGGTCATGGCACATGTGGATCAGGTACGCCCGCACAGCCCCGATCCGCTCCAGGCAGGCCAGGCTTTCCGCTAACGTCATATGGGTGGCATGCTGGCTTTGCCGCAGCGCATCAAGCACCATGACATCCACACCGCGAATACGCTCCAGCGTGGCGTCCGGCATCGACTTGCAATCCGGGACATACGCGAACCGGACCGCCCCGCAACTGAACAGGAAACCGAACGTCGGACGCGGCCCGTGGATCACCGGCAGGGCCTCGACTGTCACCTCCCCGATCCGCACCGGGCCCTCCAGCAGCCGGAAATCGATCTGCGGGCGGTAGAAGCCCGGCTGGCTCTCGGTCGAGATATAGTCGAAGATCCGCCGCAGATCCTGCATCGTCCCCTCACCGGCATAGGCGGGGATCACCTGGCGCTGCATCGTGTTGTAGCGGCGGATGTCGTCGAACCCGAAGATATGATCCGCATGGGAATGCGTGAAGAAGACGGCATCGACCCGCGGTAGGCGGTACGCCAGCGCCTGCTCACGGAAGTCCGGCGGGGTATCCACCAGCAGGTGCACGCCGCCCGCCTCCACATAAAGACTCGTGCGCCGCCGCCGGTCACGCGGATCTGCCGACGTGCAGACCGCGCAATCGCACCCGATGATCGGAATGCCTGATGAAGTGCCTGTCCCCAGGAACGTTGCCCTGAATTCGCTCATGCGCCTTCTTTACACGAGAAGCCTGAGCGCTGCAATGCGGAAATCAAAAAGCGGTGTTGAATGCAGCCGCTTCCGGGCGTATAGTAACAGTGCAATCGGGTCAGGGTGCTTTTGAGGAAAGAGGGTTGTCATGTCTAGCGCGGTTATCCGTGTCGGGATTGTAGGGGCCGGGGCGAATACCCGTGAGAAACATATTCCGCTCCTGCAGGCTATTCCAGGGGTGGAAGTGGCGGCCATCGCCAACCGCTCGGAACCGTCGGCCCGTTCCGCCGCCGCTCCGTTCGGCGTCGCCGTTGCCACCGGGCGCTGGGAATCCCTGATCGAGGATCCGTCGCTGGACGCCATCTGCATCGGCACCTGGCCCTGCATGCATGCCCCGGTAACCCTGGCCGCGCTGGCAGCTGGCAAGCATGTGCTCTGCGAGGCTCGGATGGCGTGCAACGCGGCCGAGGCCCGCGCGATGCTGGCAGCCGCGGAGGCGCACCCGGAACGCGTGGCGCAGCTCGTACCTTCGCCATTCACGCTGGGGATCGACGATACAGTCCGCCATCTGCTCGAGGATGGCGCCATCGGACCGCTGCTGAGTGTGGATGTGCGGCACACCACGGGGGCATTCTGCGATCCCGCCGCCCCGCTGACCTGGCGCCAGGACGGACGCCTGAGCGGATTGAATGCCATGACGATGGGGATCTGGTACGAGGCGCTGATGCGCTGGACCGGCCCGGCCGCAAGGGTGGTGGCAATGACCACGGTTTCGGTACCGCTGCGCAGGGATGAGACGGGAACCCTGCGGGAAGTGACTGTTCCGGACCATATCGACATTGCCGGACGGATGGCGAACGGGGCCTCGCTGAATATGCAGTTCAGCACCGTGTCCGGCCTGGCGCCCCGCTGCGAGATCCGGCTGCACGGCACGGAGGGCACGCTACTGGTGCAGGGCATGCCCGCGAAACTCTTCATGGGGAGGCCCGGCGATGCGGCCATGGTCCCGGTCCCGATCCCGGAACCCGTACCCGGCTGGCGTGTGGAAGCGGAGTTTATCGATGCCGTGCGCGGGCTGGCGCCGGTCCGGCGAACCACCTTTGCCGACGGGGTGCATTACATGGAATTCACCGAGGCGGTACACCTTAGCGCCGCCGAAGGCCGGGTTGTTGACCTGCCGCTCAGAGATTGAGGCCGGGGACGAATGTCCGTTCTACTGAAAAACCTGACGGCGGATGGCCTGCATGCGGCACTGGGCCCGGCGGGGGTGTCGCTGCGGCTGGCGCGCCGCCTTCAGGCGGCGGTTGTGCAGCGGGATGAGATTCCCGTGCAGTTGCCAGAAGTCTCGCCGAAGCTGCTGGCGCGCGTGCGGGAGGAATGCCGCCTACCGCGGTTGACGCTGCTGGACAAGCAGATATCGCCCCTGGACGGATTTGCCAAGTACCTCTTCCGGGGTGACGGCGAAGCGCCGTTCGAGTCGGTCCGGATTCCCCTGCTGCACCGCCCCGGCGACGAGAAATACGTGGTCTGCGTCAGCTCGCAGGTAGGCTGCGCCATGGGCTGCGCGTTTTGCGCGACGGGGCGGATGGGGTTCGTGCGCCACCTCTCGGCGTGGGAAATGGTGGACCAGGTGATCCGCATCCGCGCCGACTCGCCGCATCCGGTGCGCGGGGTCGTGTTCATGGGGATGGGCGAACCGATGCTCAATTATGACGAGGTGGTCCGCGCGGCGCGTATCCTGAGTGAACCCTGCGGGATGGCGCTGCCGGCTAAGGCGATCAGCATCTCGACGGTGGGGATTGTACCGGGCATCCGGCGGTTCACGGCCGACAAGCTGCCTTTCCGCCTGGTGGTTTCGCTGGTCAGTGCCGACCCGGAGCGGCGACGGAGTGTGCTGCCAGCGGAGCAGGCCTGGCCACTGCCGGAACTGGTGCAGGCTATCCGTGACTATCACCAGACATCGGGACTGCGGGTGACGCTGGCGTGGACGATGATCGCGGGGTTCAACGAGCGGGAGGAGGATGCGGTGCAGTTGGCGACACTCCTGCACGATCTGCCGGTCACGCTGGACCTGATCGACGTGAACGACCCGTCGGGCCGGTTCCATCCACCTTCGCCGGAGGAACTGAATGCGTTCCGCGATGCCCTGCGCCGCCACCTGGGGATGCCCGTCAACCGCCGTTACAGCGGCGGCAAGGACATCCACGCCGCCTGCGGCATGCTTGCCGCCCAAGCGGTATGACGGCGGTGTTTGCCCCCTCGCAGAATCAACTTGCCTTGATCACCGTATCGCGCTAGAAATGTGCTTATTGTAAAACACGATTTGACGATTTCACTGCACACCGACGAGGGAAGCGATGCCAGATATCAAGAACAGCAGTGAACACATTGACATAAACTGGTATCGGGTCCCCCTGGAAAAGCAAATCCTGCAGGACCTGAACCGGCGAAGCGACCTTAAAGGCCTAGCCCAGTCGATCGGACATCTCGCCCTGCTGACCCTGACGGGATTCCTGACCCTCTATAGCACAGGGAGGGGAGTATGGAGCTGGATCCTAGTGCCTCTGTTCCTCATCGTTCATGGCTCCTTCTATTGTTTCCTACTAAACGGATTTCATGAGCTGTGCCATGGAACGGTATTCGCATCCCGCCAGCTCAATGATTTCTTCCTGAAAATCTACGGTTTGCTCGGCTGGTTTAGCTATGTCAGCTTCCAGCAAAGCCATCGCCGCCATCATCGCTACACCCTGCATCCCCCCTTCGATTCGGAGGTTGTCCTGCCAATCAGGCACTCGATCAAGGGCTTCTGCAAATTTGCCATCATCAACTTCCGGTTCCGATTCAATTTCCGAGGCTATTACAGGCACGCCAGGGGGATCATCCTCGACCCTTGGACTCAGAAGCTGTTCCCTGAATCCAAGCCAGAGCTGCGCAAGCAGCTTATCGGCTGGGCCCGGTTCACACTCCTCGTACACGGCGTGATCATCCTCGCCTCTATCCTGCTGGGGATTCTTGTGCATCCCCGGTGGCTGTTGCTACCACTCGTCACGACCTTTGCCCGAGCATTCGGGCAAGGCTTGAATTTCCTGCTGAACGATACGCAGCATGTGGGGTTGAGCGACAACGTGCCGGACTTCAGGTTCTGCGCCCGGTCGATCCGTGTAAACCCCTTTTTCGGGTTCATATACTGGCAGATGCAGTATCATATCGAGCATCACATGTATGCGGCCGTGCCGTTCTATAATCTTCCCCGGCTTAACCGCCTGATCAGGCATCAGCTCCCGGAACCACCGAATGGCGTGATTGCCACCTGGCGGCAAATCGGGTGGATTCTCGCCAGACAGAAAGAGGATCCCGCCTACACCTACAAACCCGTCTTGCCTCCGGCAGACCCGTTAACGCTCAAAGTCCCTGCAAATTCTTGACTTCATCGGGGCGGTGACGCATAGTCTTCGGTTCAGCAAACGAGGATCCTGGACAGTGGCGTAAAACAGCTTTTTTACCCGCCTTTAAATGAAGCGAGGATTTCATGATGAACAGTCGAAATACAACCGGCGAAACGTCTATCGGCCAGCGGCAATGGTTTCTCAAGATCGAGGAAGGCCAGGTGTTCGGGCCGACCGATGTCCCCACCCTGCTCGGCTGGGCCCGCCAGGGACGCGTCGCGCCCGGGCACCAGGTTTCCGAGGACAAGAAGGCCTGGATCAATGCCGAGCGCATTCCCGAGCTTGAAATGGTCTGGATGGTCGAGCTGGCGGACGGCTCGTTCTACGGTCCCCTGAACATCCACGCCATTTCCGATCTCGTGCAGGATGGCACCGTGGCCACCAATGCGTCCATGATCAACCAGTTGACGAACGAGAAGTCGTCGGTCGCCGAGCGCGAGCAGATCATCAATTCCCCCGCCCTGATCGATGCCGACATGGCCGTGGCACCGGTCTTCGCCCAAACCGCATCCGCCACCGGGGCGGCGGCCGTCTCCGCAGACCCCGAGGCCGGCAAGCGGCAAGCCGCCCTGGAGCAGGAGCTGGCCCGCCTGCGCGCGGAGGCCGATGAACTGCGCGAGCAGATGAAGGATGAGCAGCAGGCGGTCGAACGGGTCAAGAAGCAGAGTGCCGCCGCCGAGGAAGCGCTACAGAAGCGGATCGGCGCGCTGGAGGCGGACAAGCAAAGTATCGCCACGAGCCTCGAGAAAGCGGAGACTCAATTGAAGAAGTCAAGCCTCTCGCCTACCGGGAAGGTGGACTGGACGACGTCGGGGCCGAAGAAGAAGGACGGGGCCGAGCTGGAAGCCAGCCTGCTGAAAGAGAAGCAGGAACAGGAACTGAAGAAGAACATCGAAGTCCTGAAGGCCAGGTCCGAGGCGGTCACCGCCAAGCTGGGGCAGACCGAGGAGCAGCTCAAGGAGCTTTCGCGTACCAACGTCACGCTGCGCCAGGACGCCGGCAAGCGGGAGACGGAGCTGAAATCGCAGGTCAGCACGCTCAAGACACAGGCCGAGGCGTCGGCCAAGCGGCTGGCCGACGCCGAGAAACGCCTGACCCAGGAGAAAACCGAGCGCGAGGCGCTGGCACGCAAGGCGTCCGAGACGGAAAAGCAGCTCAATGGCAAGGTCGACAGCCTGCAGCAGACGGCCAAGGCGGCGGAATCGAAGCTGAATACGGCGGAAAAACAGCTTCGCGAGCTTAGCGACGGCCATGCGGCACTGGTCAAGGAAAAGGCCAGCCTGGAAAAAGCGCAGCAGGAGCGTATCGCGCAGCTTCGCCAGCAGGCGGAACAGACGGCGGGCGAACTGGAGACCACGCGCAAGGCGCTCGAGGACGAACGCCGGCGGCTGGACATCGCCAAGAGCGAGACCAGCGAGAAGGAAAGCCAGCTCAACGCCAAACTCGACAAGCTGCAATCGGCCGCCAAGAGCACATCCTCGGAACTGGAAGCGGCACAGCAGCAGCTCACGACCCTCTCCAGGGAGAAGGCGCAACTGGAAAAGCAGAACGAGAAGCAGTGCGCTCAGTTGACCGGGCAGATCGAGAATCTCCGCAAGTCCGCAGAGAAAACCGCGGCCAACCTGGCGTCGGCGCGGCAGGAACTGGAGCAGGAACGCCGTCTTCACCAGGATACGCGCGAATCCGCCGAGCAGCGCCTGCAGGAATCCGCCAGCCGCATTGCCGCGCTACAGAACGAGCAGCGCCAGGCAGCCGCCCGGCTGGCCGAGGCCGAGCAGCAACTCAGCGAGATGGCGGCAACCCACGCCGCGCTACAGGAGCAGAGCAATGCCCGCGAAAACCAGTTGGAGTCGGAGCTCCGCGAGTTGAACGAGACCGCGCTGGCCACGATGCTCAAGCTCGACGAGGCCGAACGCGCCTTGCTGGAGGAGAAGGGGCGCCACGACGATACCCGCGCCGAAGCCCGCCGGATGGAGACCGCGCTGAACCAGCGCGTAACCGAGCTGCAACAGGCCACGCAGTCGGTGGCCGCGCAGCTTCAGGAGGCGGAACAGCAGCTTGGTGCCCTGCAAGGCGATCACGAGGCACTGCGCCGCGACAGCGAGGACCGCGAAGGCGAATTGAAGCGGCAGATCGAGGCACTGCAGGGCGAGTCCGCCAGGCGCGCGGCGGAACTACATCAGGCCAGGGCCAGCCTGGAAACCATGCAGACGCAGTCCAGCGGCGATGCCGCATCGGCCAAGCGGCACCAGCAGGAACTCACCGCCCGTATCCAGGAACTCGAGCGCGAATCGCTCAAGGGCGCCGATCAGTTGCGTAACGCCCGTGAACACCTGAAGTCACTGACCGATGAGCATCAGATCCTGCGCGAGGCCAGCCTCACCAAGGAGAAATCACTGATCGGGCAGATCGAGACGTTCAAGGCCTCGGCGGCGCAGACCGCCGGGGAGCTGGAGGTCGCCCGCCAGGATCTTGAGGATGCCCTCGAGGCGCAGGAGACGGCGCGCCAGGAGGCAGCCGCCCGCGAGGCCGGCCTGCAGCAGACCATTGCCGAACTGAAGGAGCATATCGCCGACAAGGAGGCGGAGATCCAGAACACCCGTGATGCCCTCGCCGAGGCGAGCTACCGCACCAATCGAGTCAAGACCGAGGCGGATGAGCGCAAGGCGGAACTGGCCACACGGATCGAGGGCCTGCAGGAAGCGCTGCGCCGTGCCAACGAGCACAGCCTGGCCGAGAAGACGGAACTGGAGCAGCAGCAGGCGGCCACCCGGCAGCAGCTTGACGAGACCGAACAGGCGCTGCAGGAAGCCCGACAGCAGCAGGAACAGGCCCGCCAGCTCATCGAACAGACACGAGGGGACCTGAGCCACCAGTCCGCGCGGGTCGAGGAACTCGAGCACCTGATGGCCAAACGGACCGCGGAGTTCAACGAGCAGCAGGATCTGGGCGGACGCCGGATTGCAGCCGTGCAGGAAGCACTGGATGCAGCCCGCCAGGAATCCCAGGCACTGCACGACCAACTGGAACAGACAAGGGAGGATCTTGAATCCGCCAACGAGCGCATCGCCGCCCTGGAAACGCAATCCGCCGCACTGAAGGAACTCGTCCAGACGCTTCAGCAGGAAATCGCGGGGCTGAACGAGCAATTGCAGAAGGAACAGGAACAGACCCTGCAGGAACGCGAAGCCGCAACGGCACAGGCACAACAGGAGCAGGCCGCGCGGCAGCAGGAACTGGAAGCCGTAACCACCCAGGCACAGCAGATGCAGGACGCTCTGCAA
>CAZZBA010000012.1:0-12553 GCA_964652765.1 uncultured Victivallales bacterium
CGGGCGGAAGGCCTCGCCATCCATGTATCCAAGAATCGACGCACGAAACTGGGCGGCGACAGGGCGGTCTTTGATTTCAATCAGGTCGACGCTGCAGGCCAGCAGCCTCCCCTTCCCCACGCGGGCCTCGAAGACATATCCGAGTTTGCGGTTGGTGAACCAGTCGTCGATGATCTGGACAATCGGTCGCAGTTCCCGAAATGATGTTAGAATAAAGGGGCGGGCATCTTTCTGGAGTTCCCACCATTGCCAGTTGGAATGGAAGTCGGTGGGAAAGGCGGACAGCGCGGGATGTTTGGGATCGCAAAGAATTCCCAGCGTTTGCGGCGGCTGCCAATTGCTCCATGCGGCGTTCCAGAAAATCGTCGGAAACCCGGCGACCAGCGGGCGTTCCGGATCGTCGGCCACCATGTCGGCAGACGGACACCACAGGACTGTTCTCCCTTGCTCCAGCGCTGACAGGGCCCCGGCGAGGTCACGGGTGACGAGCACGGTGGTTTCCTTGCTGGAAACCGCCGATGGATAGACAAAGAAATCCCAGTCGTTTGCGAACCCGCCGGGTTTGGAAAACACCTCCAGGCGGAGTTTTGCCGGTACGGACACCTTGGACAGAGGCACCTCAATGCGCCCGAGTTTGTGCAGGTCTCCCGCCGGCAGATCCATGGCCGGGAGCGACCCTTCGGCGACCGTTTCCCCCGCCGTGGTGGCAAGCCGCCATGCGGTTGCCAGCTGCTTGAAATCAGCGGAACCGAAATGACACAGCTCCACGTCGGCTTGAAGTGTCTGATCGTTTGTGAGAACCATCTTGCCGGTTCGGATCAGCGGCACCACCGGACCCGCGAAGCGGCGGTATTCGTCCGCGCTCACGTAGCCCTTGGAATCCCAGAACACATCGAGCACACCCACCAGGGCCGTGCCCTGGCCGGGGAAGTCGTGCAGGTCGAGCAACTGAAACCCACCGAAGGGTACGGTACGCAGCGCGGCTTCGATGTCGTGTTTGTAAATCAACGTCTGGAGCTTGCCGGAAGCCATGAGGAAATCATCAGCCTGATCGAGCAGACCATTGCGCCGGGCGGTCTCGCGGAAAATCTCAAAGTTCCTGGCTTTGAAATAGCCGGTGTATTTGTCGATCTCACGGAAATTCGGATAAGCGCACCACTGGCCGATCTCATGGGAGACCGTCGGCGTGTCGCCGTTGGGCTCGATGCGGTCGCGCCAGTCGAAATCGGTGTGCGGTGGCTGGCTGTGGATCATCGAATTCATTCCATCCTGCCACAGATAGATGCGGGGTTTTCGACAACTGTGATAGTCGCTTCCGGGCAGGACCGGCCAGCCCGCTCCGGTAGTGTAGAGCCTTCGCGGGTCTTCCTCCTTCCTGCGGGCCACCCATTCCTGCAGCCACGGCCTGTATTTCTTTCCGGTCGGCTCGTTGCCATGAGCCATGAGCAGGAAAGACGGGTGGTTGCCATAGGTGGAGAGAATACGCTTGGATTCATTCTCCAGCCATGCATTCAGTGGACTTCCGGTCCCAATTTCTGATCCATGGTTGGGCCAGGTGGAGGCTTCGACCTGATAGTAAAACCCGAGTTCATCGGCCGCGATGAAGGCGGCTTCCGGCGGGCACCACGAGTGGAAGCGGATGTGGTTCAATCCGTGAGCCTGACAGATACGGATGATGCGTTTCCACGAATCGACATCGGTCGGCGGATATCCGGTGAGCGGGAAGATCGCGCATTCCAGCGTGCCACGCAGGAAGATCTTGCGGCCGTTGAGCGTGATGCGCCCGTCCTTTGTACCGACTTCCCTGAATCCGAAGGTTACGCTTCTTACATCCTCGGTGTCATCACCCCAACTGAGAAACGCGCGGGCCTCATACAGCGCTGGCGAGAATTCGCTCCACGTCCGAACCTCCTCAACCTTGGCGACCAGCTCGACACGGAAACTTCCGTCACGTCGTCTCGTAACCACCTGCGATGGAATGGATACGGTCTGGTTGGTCTCGCCGCGGGGCGAGATCTCGAGGCGCAGTGCGGCTTCCCGAACGTCCGGGGCCACCTGACCTTCCACCACGACCTTGACGGTTCCGTCTAGACATGGATAGAGCTGCAGATTGGTCAGGCGGCTGCGGAAAACTTGGCGGACTTCGATCTTTCCCACCACTCCATTCCAATTGCCTTGGGAATGATCCGTGACGCTATGACTGAGTGGGCCCACATTGATTGGAGCCAGACGGTTGTCGATGCGCAGGATAAGCGTGTGTTTTCCAGGGGGCAGGTCCCCCAAATCGAATTCATGGGGGATTCCGAGGGAATTGTCGCGCCCGATCATCGTCCCGTCCAGCCACACCGAGCTTTGCCAGTGGACCCGTTCCAGATGGAGAATCGCCGGGCCGCCGGGCCATTCAAAGTCCCGCTGATACCAGGCGGGACCCACATAAACCTTCGGCGGCTGGAGGAAGAACGGGAATTTGAAATTGTCGTCCGCCTGCCACTCCTTGAACAACTCCGGGTAGCGCCAGCCCTCGCCCGTCCACTTGGTCCTGATGGATGGTGTTTCGCCGAACCCCTGTCCGGTAAGACTGCCCGGCAGGCGGATGGCATCGGGCCATCTCCCTTTATCCTTGTGATCGCCGATGCCGAAATCCTGCGGGTCCAATGCGAAGCGCCATTCACCAGAAAGATCGATACTGATAGGATTTTTGATTTCCATGCCATTACTCCGATTTCACGCTACCCTTAAAGCAACACAACACGAAGTCTATTTATCGTTCTTTGAATGGCCATCAAGGCCGTAGCGCACAAAAAGAACGTCATCCGCCTCGAGTTCGCAGGCCAGCACACCGTCTTTACTACGCACAAGGCAGTCGCGCCAGATGTCCCAAAGTCCTGCCTGCGGGCCGATACCGATCTGGCGCAGGTCCAACTCGCCCTGCCAGGGTGACTCGGTGCGATTGAACAAGCCGAACCAGCCGGCATTCGCAATCTCGTGGTGAGGGGTGTGCCAGAGGTCAGTATGTTCAGTTCGGTAGGCCAGCTTGCCAATCACCCCGTTCTGGTTGCAGTCAAGCATCTCCTTGTCGGTGATCAAACCGATCACCTCATCACTGGACATTACCAGTTCTCCGCCCATGAACAGCGGTGAGCCGGCCAGTGCGCGCTGCGCCATGAAGGTACGGCGCTGTGCTGGCGTGAACCGATCATCCCGCTCCGAACCGTACCCGGCCAGCAGGGTGCACTCCTCTCGATCCGGGCGGGCGGGATTCCAAACCATCAGCCTGCCAAACGGAATCATATCCAGGTCAGGCCAAAGACCCTCAACGCAAAGGTCCTGTATTTGCTCCCACCGCTTAAAGGTCCGCTCGAGACAGGGACGCTTGTCCCAAACGTCACCGGTGATCCGGAACATGTTTGCCCGGCTGTAGACGGCGATGTCCGCGAGATTGATCGTATCGCCCGGCGATAGGCTCAGGACTATATCCCTGCCGCACTGGGCAATGGCATTGGCCACCGCCTCGATCTCGCGCGGCTTATGAATGATGTCATCGTACTTGATGAAATCAATCCCCCAGGAGGCAAGCTGGTCGATCACGCTGTTGTAGTAAGCCTGTGCCCCCGGCTTGTCCATGTTTACGCCATACATGTATTTGCACCATTTGCAAGTATCCTCGACATTCACTATATCCGCCGCGGTAACATCGGTGCCCAGGATAGGTAGATTGAGGCTGACAGCCTTGCGCGGAATTCCGCGCATCATGTGAACACCAAACTTGATGCCCAGACCATGGGCATAGTCAATCAATGGCTTCAAGCCATCAGGAAATGAAACTTTTGAAGGCAGCTGACGTCCATTACTGTCCAGCCGCATATCGGTGGCCTCCCGCTCCCGAGTAAACTCCTCGCCCGGGCTGATGACATATTCGGCAAACCATCCGTTATCGATCACAAAATACTCATACCCGGCAGGCTTGAGCTTCTTCGCAAAGGCGTCGAGATTGGATCGGACAACTCTGTCGTTGGCCGAGCAACCATAGCAGTCGTAACTGTTCCAGCCCAGCGGCGGACGCGGGGTGAGGGTTCTAGCATGTTGCTGATCAAGCCTGTTCTTCATCGTGTCGGTTTCCTTCATATTCATTTTTGTGCGCTCATGCTTCGGTTCGCAACGTAACGGCGCTGCCTGTCAGCCCGTCAGCCGAGGCAGACAACTTGATGATCTCGCCCGCCGCACCCCCTGTCGAACGCAGATAGGCAATACACAAGCCGTTGAATGCCTTGATCTGGCTCCTCTTGAAGGACTCCAGGGACGTCGCATCACCATTGCATACGGCATCAACCGTGGCCGGGCCCTCGATGTTGAACACGACGCTGTTGTCCGCGCGCGGACAAAGATTACCGTGTTTATCAACGATTCGCGCCGTGACGAACGCCATATCGTCGCCATCGGCCGCCATGCATGCCCGGTCCGGTACCAGCTCGATTGCTGCCGGCTCACCCGCTGTCCTGACGCACGTCTCACCCACAATGCTTCCCTGCTGATCATAGGCAATCACCTTGAGCTCGCCCGGCTCGTACGGCACCGCCAGCCACAGGAACCTGTAGTTGCTCTGCAGTACGCGCCCCTTGGGATACCTTCCCAGCATGCCCATGGACTTGCCGTTCACAAACAGCTCGACGCGACTATGGTTGGCGTAGCACTGTACAGATACCGGGTTGCCTTCATGCCCGGGCCAGGTCCAGTGCGGTATCAGATGGAGCACCGGTTTGTTTGACCATTTGGATTGATACAGATAGAACCGATCCTTTGGGATTCCGCCCAGATCAATGATCCCGAAGTACGAACTGCGGCTCGGCCACTCTTCCGCGTAGGGGGTCGGCTCGCCAAGGTAATCAAATCCCGTCCAGACGAATTCCCCCATCATGAAATCGCACTCGTCCTGCGCCCTGAACTCGACATCAGGAGCCGTCGCCCAACCCGGGTAGGAAAGATCATAGCTGTTGACCTGCAGGGTCTCCCGTCTCACGTGGATTTCATCTACGGCAGGGAAATAGTACTCACCACGGCTGCTGACCGTCGAGGCTGTCTCACTGGCATACATAGGCTTACCCGGCAGAAGCGTGTGAGCATGCACATAATGATGCGGCTGATAGTTCCAGCCCGGGATGTCCAGCGTTGCCGCCAATCCTTTTTTTATGGCCATTTCAAAGCCGTTAAGTCCGGCAGTCGTCGGGCGGGTCGGATCCTCATCATGACATATGTCCACCAGAAACTGCGAAATCTGAGCCCCGTCATCCTTGGACTGCTCGGGAATCTCGTTGCCGGTGGACCACATGATCACAGCGGGATGATTGCGGTCGCGTTTGATTAACGCGCGCGCGTCCTTTTCCGCCCATTCCTCCCAAAGGGTATTGTAACCGTTCGGGCATTTGACGTATTTCCATTCGTCAAACATTTCGTCAATGACAAGGATGCCCAACTCGCTGGCTAGTTCCGGAAGCTCGGGTGCCGGAGGATTGTGACTGGTCCGGATGGCGTTGCAACCCATTTCCTTGAGGATGGTCAATTGGCGTTTCAAGGCCGCACGGTTGACGGCGGCACCCAGCGGCCCGAGATCGTGATGCTGGCAGACCCCTTTCATCTTGACCGGCTTATCGTTCAGGAACATCCCCCGATTCGGATCGAACCGCAGCGTCCGGAAACCGAACCGCGTGTCCAGGGAGTCAACGATGGCTCCCTGGACCATAACCTCTGAGCGTACGGTGTATTGCTCAGGACTTTCGAGAGACCATCGCCGGGGAGCCTGAACCTTCAGCACCTGCACCACGACAGACGACTGGATGGCATCACATGCTTCGGAAGCCACCGGCGAACCATCCGGATCAAGAACCGTCGTCCTAACCGTGATGCCTGTATAAGGCGAGTTGGCAACCAGTCGCGTCAACACCCTTACAGTCCCATGTGTATCCATTACTTCCGGCGTGGTGAGCTCAACCCCCCAATGGGCGATATGCACAGGATCAAGCGTTACCAGCCGGACATTACGGTAAATGCCCGCCCCGGGATACCAGCGCGACGACGACGACGGGTTGTTGATGTATACCGCAATCAGGTTCGGTTCTCCCGGCCTGATGAACCCTGTCAGATCCAACGCGAACGAGCTGTAACCATAGGGCCAGCCCCCCGCTTTACGACCATTGCAATAGACCTCGGCGTGACTCATGATACCGTCACACTCGAGGCGATAGCACCGGGGACCGGCCGAAGCCGGGACATCAACCCATTTGCGATACCAGCCCTCGCCCATATGTGGCAAACCGCCAGTCCGCCCGGTGATCTCCCTGACGCCGACTTCCACATCCGCCTGGCCTTTGATCACCTTGCGGTCGATATCGTTCTCACGGTCAAACGGCCCGGCAATCGCCCAGTCATGCGGCACCTCAACCGTTTCCCATGTGGACTCGTCACAAGCCGGCTGCAACGCGTCGGGCGTTGCGCTGCGCGTGAACTTCCAGTCTCTCTTAAGCCAAGTCGTATTTCTGCTCATTTTCAGATTCCGCCTCTATTTTCCCTTATTCATAGTTTCAATATCCGGACCCCATACTTTTCGAGCGTAATGACATCTCCAACATTAGTCCCGTCCAGCAGATTAACGTAGTTTCCTGTAACCGGTACGGTCACGGCTGCGCGGTTGAAGTTCATCAGGAATATATACTTTGCTTCGCCATCTGTCCGCATCTGGGCCGTAACGCCACCAGGAAGGATTCCCTCGAACACACCTGTTATCCCGAGCTGCCCCATCAGCTTGCCATAGAAGTCCGGCAGGAAATCGCCACGCATCCGCCCCGCCAGGTAGATCGCCCGACCCATGCCAAAGCGTTTCATCGTAAGCGCCGGCGCGCCGGCAAAGTAGTCATCGGTGAATGTGGCGAGAACCTCGGCCGATTCGGCATGGATCACGGAGCAGGTATCGACCGCTTTGTAAGTCCCCTCCAGCCCAAGCCAGTTGCCGCCCGACATCCTGACGCCCACCGACTCATTCGGGAAGTAACCCTGCGTTTCCTCTTCCCATACACCAAATACCTCGCGTAGGCCGTCCCCCGGAAACCCACCGAGATAACAAAGGTTGGACTCGTCAACCACCGCACTGCCGTAAGTCATGACCGCCGTTCCGCCCTTTTCCACGAAGGCCTTCAGGCGTGCGGCAAAGCCCGGCCGCAGCATATAGACCATTGGCGCAACCACGAGCTTGTAGTCGTCCAGATCCAGGGTCTGGTCGATGACGTCAACTGAAACCCCGCAAGCCCAAAACGGTTTGTAGTGCGCGTTCAGTTCCGGACGATAATTGCAGATTCCGCCGAGGTACTTCTTTCCGGCCATGCTGAGAGCCCACTCATTCTCCCAGTCCTGTATGAGGGCCACCTCGGGCGCGACGCTCGTGCCGACTACACTATCCAACTTCCTGAGTATCCGGCCGACATCGGCCACCTCTTTGAACTCGCGTGTATTCCCGGAACCCTCGTGATCAACCACCGCGCCATGGAACTGCTCACCGCAGTTGCGGCTCTTGCGCCACTGGAAATACTGCACCGTATCCGAGCCATGCGCCACCGCCTGAAGGCTGGCAAGGACATTCATACCCGGCTCTTTCCGCTTCCTGTGCTCGGAACCCGATGACCTGCTGGGCACGCTTTCCATAAGCATAAACGGCTTTCCGCCCTTGGCGGCGCGGCACTGGTCATGATGCCGCGCGGTCTCGACGGCCTGGCCGAGCTCGTCCGCGAACTCGTGCCATTTGGGATAGGAATCCCAGGAAACAAAGTCGACGACTTTCGAGAATGCAGCGTAGTCCAGGGTGGGCCAACCCGGCATGAAGTTCGTCGTGATGGGTATGTCCGGCGTGATCTCACGACACGGAGCCGCCTCTGCGAGAAAGAAATCAATAGTCTGCCTCGTCTTAAACCGCTCCCAGTCAAGGATCATCCCGCTGAGCGTTGAGTTTGCCGGCTCAACGTAATCGAAATCAGGTAAGGTGTTAGCCCAGAACGCAGACCAGTAGGTCTGGTTCAACTTGGCAATGTCGTTGTCGTATCGCACGCGAAGCCAGTCACGAAAAGCGGCGACACATAGATCGCAAAAACAATCCTTGCCATTATACTCGTTAGAGACGTGCCACACAAGCAGCGCAGGATGATCCTTGTATCGTTCCGCCAGCTTTCGATTAATGATCTGACACTTTCCCCGGTAAACGGGTGAAGTGCGGCAGTGATTGTGCCTGTTGCAGTGCGGCTCACGCACGCCGTCAGCATTGACTTTGCGGATCTCCGGGTATTTCCGGCTCATCCATACCGGTTTCGCACCGCTGGGGGTAGCCAATGCGGCATAGACATTGCTTGCGGCCAGTTTGTCCATGATGGTGTCCAGCCATCCGAACTCAAACTGTCCTTCTGCCGGCTCAAGCTCCGCCCAGGCAAAAACACCAACGCTCACGACATTGCACCCGGCAAGTTTCATCAGGCGCATGTCCTCATCCCACACCTCCGGTGTCGCCACCCACTGCTCCGGATAATAGTCAGCGCCATGCAGCATCCGGGTGCATTTCCCGCTAATCGGTCCGAAATTCAACCCTGCTCTCATTCTATAGCCTCCTAATCGTAATCCTGCTCGTGCTCGCAATCTCGTTTGCGATGTCCGTTATCGAACCAGATGATAGCATGATAGACATATGCACACACGCCCCACAATTTCATAATCATGCATTCTTCATTACAATTGAAAGCCAAAAATGGCCCTTGCCAGACAAATCAGGGCCTATTCCATTTGAATGAGCCACTTGCAAAACATCCCTGCGGCTCACCACAGGTTCGCCCCCCATCAGAAACCACACCATTATTCCCGAATCTGGGGGGCGAGGCTGTGCCGAGCCGTTCATTGACAAAGGGTTTTGCAAGCGTTGTCATCCACCAGCTTCCTTAGCTGCTTCAGTTCATCGTCCTCGAGCATCTCAATGCCCTTACCGAACACCATAGCCCGAAAGTCGACATGGTGGACACCCCATGACTTCTCTACTCCTTATCCGCTCTCGTCGCCCGATCTCGTCAACCGTTCCCTGTTTTCATCTTGCATAAAACTTTTGACAGTACCACCGTGCACCGAAATTATTCTATTCCGAGACGATATACTCAATACGGTACAGACCTTCTTGTGGGACCCCGGCTTTAAAGGGCGGGAGGTCGACGCAGCAGCGCCCTTCCGGCAAATGAATGTTGTCGAAGCGTCTCGCTTCAACAATCCGGCCTGTCGAATCGACAATGCGCACGGTGAGGTGGACTTCCCTGGCTTCGCCGTAGTGCAGCACCATCGGCTCGATCTTGTCTTCGGGGCCGTAGACCATGTCCACATTCCGGCTGCCCGCAAGCACCTTCTGGAAACTCATGCGCAGGGCATAAAAGACCATCTTGGCGTAACCATGGAAGTCGATTGCAGGCTTCTCATAGGTGCCTGAATTGCCGCCGCCGTGGAGGGTGCACCAGGCCATGCCGTCATAGCCAAGCCAGCGTTTCTTGCGGTAGGCTTCATAGGCACTGAAAGCCTGCCAGGCTTGACTGAGCTCCCATTCGTCAAAGTCCAGGTTACGGCCAATAGAGCCCTGGTCGTAGTTGATCTCATAGGAGCGAATCTTGTAGTAGGGTTTTCCCTTGCACAAATTCCAGTTGGGCTGAGCCGCCGACTCTTCACTCTCAAAATCGAAGCAGGCCCTCTTGGTACTGGCCAGATAAGTGGCGACCTGTCCATTCCGGTCCCAGCCCTGCTCACCATCCCAGTCCTTGGGGTAAGGCCATTTGCGCAGAACGTCCCACGTTTTGCCGTATCCGGTGGGTACGTCAAAATTGCCTCGTGTTACCATGGCAGCGGTCCAGGCAGGGACACGTCTATCCAACCGTTTGCCTCTGATGCTCTTACTGCCGTCATCGACCGGTCCTTGCAACCCGCTGGTACATGGTGCCGGCATGATAAGGCGTGATGTGTCGACGGCCGCAATCGCTTCGTAAACCTTTGTGAACCAGTCAGCACCGTCATCCTCCCAGTACTTGAAATCGGGGTGGTTGGCCGGTTGCCACATGGCGATGCTGGGATGGTTGATCACCTGTTCCATATAGGCAGGCAATCCCTCAATATCCAGCATCCATGGACTCGCGGTTCTTACCCATGCGCCGGTGGTCCATTGGAAGAGAACGCCCAACTGGTCACCCGCCTCTGCAAACCGGGGATCATTGACGCCGCCTTCGACGCTGTCGTGGATGCTCATACGGATGGTATTGGCGCCCATCGCCTTGATCATCAGGATCTCGCGAAGGATCCAATCGGCGGGCGCGCATTTGATATACTTGGCCAATGTCTCAAGGGGCGGACGCATACCGAATATGAGTGCGCCATTCATGGCGCAGGCTTCGCCATTAAGGCGGAAGATGCCGCCGTCCTGCCCCAATGTGCGCATGCCCGTGGTTGTGATGCTGTCATCAATCACCCGGTCTTGATTGTCGAGAAGCTTGACGTGCACCGAGTAGAGAAAGGGTCTATCGACACTCCAACGTTTTGCATTGGGGACTTGAAGCGTTATCCGTGTTTCACGGGGTCGCATATAGTGGAGGCGTACCGGCTCCCTGCATACAACGCTGGGTTCAGCCGCCTCATCGGGAAACCAAGGCTTAAGCTCTACCTGCAGCGAACCTTTAAACATTTGCGCGTCCTTGCTTTCACTCTCCTCCGGCCCCCACTCCAGGTTCTTGGCTATGATTCGGATATCCACTTCTGCTGGTTCTCCGATGGAGCGTGTAAAGATGGCGACATGGTCAACAAACTGTTTGGCTGTACTTCTGATGACAGCCCGTCCCATAAACCAGCCCGTGTAGCGGTCTGTGCAGGTGTGCCGCATCAGATGCTTCACCTTGTGGGCAAAGACCCGCACGGCAATCACGTTCTCGCGGGAGGAATCTACCCATTCGGTCAGATCCAGGGTCAGCGGCCGCCTGTTGTGCTGCACATGGATGATCCTCCCATTCAGCCACACCTCGCCGCCAGGGTCGAGGGTCTCGCAGCAAAACGCGATATGCCTGTCTTTGTCTACGCGGAAGGTCTTCCGCAGGAGAAGATCCTCCCCTCGATTCCGCTCACCGCCATGGACATGCGGGAGAGTTGCCTCTTGCCAATCACTGTCGTCATATCCGCAGGTCTGCCATCCTTCGGCAGATGGAATGGCACGGAAGTTTTCATCCAGAAAGGTCTTCATCGTGAACGGATAATCACGGGTATGAACGTCATCCGTGAATTCCATCTTATGGTAACCAACGCCCCAAAGCTGACGGAGAGCAGTGCCAGTCCCGAACGTCATCTGCAGCTTTTCCACGGGAAGCGCGCCGGGCAGCGGGCAAAAGTCACAGAGACAGGTATTATTCAGGTAGAGGTTGAAACCCTTCTCATCCGGGTCAAGATCCATTTCCAGCCGAAGCCGGAACCATTCGCCCCGGGGTACCACCCCAACGGCTTGCCAATCGCCTTCCGTTCGGCAGGAAAGCTGCCCGCCGCAAATCTTGAGGCTGATCCCCTGCAACTGCAGACTTATTTCCGATGCAGCGTCGCTGATTCGGATTTCCCACTCCAGGAAGAAACGCCAGTCCTGGCATGCAAAACCTCTCTCAACATTAACCTTACTTTCAAAGACGAGATGACCATCGTCAATCCTCACCCCGGGATGGGAGAGCCAGGATTCTGCGATAGCTTGCCGTTCCTCGCGCAGTCCCTCTCGACAGGAAAGCCATTTCCATTGGGTGTCATCCAGGTGCTGTCGCACGGTCGGCTGCGGCTGCGGTTTCAAGCCGGCCAGCGATTTGCTTACCTGTTCTTCACTGACGGCGAACTGGTCCCAGGCGGATCCACCGAAGAACTCACGGGCTTCTTTGGCATAGGCCTTGAGGTACGCCAGGCGCCCACCTGTATCAAAGAACTCGGTCGGCCCTGTGAAGTCGGTTTCGCCGTTGGCTTTGCTGTCGCAGCTGAATCCTCGTAGCTCAAAAGATCTAGAAATCAATGTCATCTGCTTTTTCACAACGTACTCTTCCGCGTGTTTGATTCATCCTTACAGACCGATTCGGGCCCAGACCGGGTACAACAACATCCCAGGGAGTGAAGGCATCGTAGTGGTACCTTTTCTTCCTGCCGTCAACAAAGACCGTGCCCATGTACGAAACCCCTCCGAAGACCAGCCTGAGCGCCTTTCCATCGACACCCTCGACAGAATTGCGCAGCCAGCCTTTTCCGCGATAGTTCTCCAGCCCCGGCAGCATTTCCCAGGCTGAAGGGACGTTGATGGTTCGCGTATATTATTTTGGCAACCGCCTACGGTCGTGTCTGTCAGAAGCAATAACAAAATCCCACAACCCATCCAGGGATGCGGTTTCTCTCACTCGGTGCTCATCGAAAGTTCTCAACATTTAAGCATCTCCATTCCACTTCTTTGTTTTCTCATCAGCCTTGAACTCTACATTCATAACTCATGGCCCAT
>CAZZBA010000012.1:12563-31209 GCA_964652765.1 uncultured Victivallales bacterium
GATCCCTGATCTCCGCCCCTACCTCTGATCACTGATAACTGCTCACTTCCCCCTGGTCTGTCAAGACAGTGTAACCGTTAATCCATCGCCGGGTTCCAATGTAATGATTCCTTTAAATGCGACGACACCGTTGCATACGCCGGTCTTCACAGTCTTGTTGTTGATCCTTGCCAGAGCCTTCTCAAAGCCCTTGCCAGTGATCTCTATGGTCTTAAGCTTGAGGGCTCCACGCTTTATGTCGACGCTAATCGTCTGGCCGTCAACCCTCAGAACACCCCAAGCGTCCGCCGTCGTAAGAACAGACTTCATCGGCTTGCTGCCCATGCGCAGTTTAAGCGTTCGATTGAGCACATCCACAATCCACCCGCTCAGTGCGAGGTAAACAGCCCATGAACTCAAGGCGCGATAGTAATGGCCGCCGCACTCGATATGGTTGAAGCGCAACCCCATGCGCTCATAGCGTTCCCACACATTCCGAGTCACCTTGATTCCTTCACGCTCCATGCCCGACAGGATCATATGCGCGGCAACTGCATACTCAACCCCGCTCCAGGGAGTCCCGGCCTGATCCGTTTTCTGGCGGGAAGTGCCTGCGTCGCCTCCTTTTGGCCAGGCACAGTTGGCAACAAACCCCGCGGGATCGCTGCAGGTATCAACGATTGACCGGAGTGATGACTTTACTTTGCGGTCGCCCAGAAGTCCGGTTCCGGTTGTCTGGCGAATAAACCAGTCGCCATTGATCTGGTCTGCCATTACTCCGTCATTGCCCTTGCCGGTCAAAGGATCGTAGCAGAGGCGATAGAACTCACCCGTCCAGAGCTGCTCGTCGAGTAGCTTTTCCGCCGAGGTGAAACGCTGCCTCATTTCAGAAGCGTAGCCGGATTCACCGATCAGCTCCGCCATTTCCGCAGCTGCGCGCAGGCTCGCGAGAAAGAGAATCCCGACAAAGGCCGAAGTCCCCTTCATGGGAAACTGGTCATAGGTCTGGTCAGCCCCTGTGTTGTTTGGCAGTCCGTCACCATCAAGGTCCTTAGTGTCCATGAAAGCCATGGCGTCTTTGACAGTCGGCCACATCTCGCGCAGATATTTAAGATCGCCCGTCCACAACACATCCCGCCACACAAGAAGGACAAACTGCGGCATAAGGTCAATGCGCTTAAGATTGTCCACATCACTGCAGGCAAAGGTGCCCGGCATCATGTGGGGAATATCGCCCGGCTTCTCAACATTATCCTTTGTCAGGCGCATCTGGCTCTTCTCAATTTCGGGGAAGAACTGGACAATAGGGAATGATCCGTAGTGCGTAATGTCCGTAGTCTGCAGTCCGCAGCAACCCAGCCCCTCCCAGATGCCGAACCGCCCCCGCTTGTCCCACCACGACGACTTCACCAGCGTCGTCAGCTGAGCAGATACTGCCTCGAGCAGCCATGGTTCCATGGTGCTGCTGTAGTAGGCATCAAAGAACTCTTTTGTCTCCCGCCGCAGCTCCCCTGCATTCTTGACCGCATAATTAAACACTTCGGTTGCGTCTTTGAACCAGTTGGCATACTGGTGGCCGATGTTGGAGCCTGGTTTCTTCTTTGCGTTGCAGTCGCACTCAATGAAGGTGGGAAAGTGCCAGCACAGCATGCAGCGAACCTGCGTCTTTTCACCGGGCATGAGCGTCATGGTTCGAGCCAGGGCCGCCCGCGACCGGAATCCCTTACGAAGCCTTTTACGCCATCCTGCATCCATGCGATACGGAGCGCCATTCGCCGAAGCAAAATCATGGTTATCCAGCTTGCCGCTCTCTCGCAGGACATCCCACAGATCGCGGGAACGAATGTGAGTACCATAACTGGTGGTTCCCTGCTTCTCGCACACCATCCCCAGCACCATTGATCCATAATCCGACTGTTCCGAGGGGATCCCTTTTCGCCTAAAGCTTATGCTGGACTGCATTCCTCTCGTCGCAACATCCATGACCGACAGCGCCTCATCGGAATTGCAGCCAACCATGTTCGCCATGCACCCGAAGAACGTAAGCGGCAACGGCTCTTTCGCCCGACTCTCGATACTGAATGCGAGGTAAGCTAAAGGCAGGCCCGAATTCTTTGCATCCAGGGGTATGAACGGACTGAAGGCCTCCAGCGATACCTTCACCGGCAGCGTACCCAGATCAAACTCAAGTTCGGTAAATGGAAAGCGCATCCTGCTCTTGACCTCAGTCGGATGCTCGAGCCATGCCGCCGCATAAGGGTCCATCATCCAGCCTGAAAGGTCCCTCGGCGAGGCCAGTACGACGCTTCGCTTCTCCTCGCCGTTCAGCTGTAACCCGAAGAAGAGCGCGTCGCTTGGGATCTCTGCCTTGGGACCAGAACCCCACGGACTGTTGTTCATGATCTGCCATTCGTGAAACAGCCCATCGCTGCGCAGTTCCACGCTGCCAGTTCCCAGTCCACCAAGTGGAATTCCAGAACTCCTCAATCCATCCGTCTTTCGCGGCATAGTCATCTCCTTTGCCCTCTACCGACCATCCACTTTCCCGTCTGATAACTGATCACCGATTACTGATTACTTCCCCTCCGGCGCCTTCTCCTCAAACTTTAGCATCGCCTCTGAAAAGCCCTTGCCCATGCCGCACATGATTTTCGCCGATCCTAAATAATGGAATCCACCTTCGGATACAGCCTTGCTGAGTATTTCTTCTTCTTTCGGAGTGATCTGTGTGGCGCGGTAATCCGCGCATGCTTTCTTGAGCGCGTCGCCTGTCAACCCATCCTTGTACTTGAAGTCGTTGTTCTTTTCTTTGAGCTTGCCTGCCTTATCAACGAGTGCGGCCAGTTCGTGGTCCCAGTACTTGCCGAGCTGGACTGCTGCTACGGTTCCCTTGAACTCCGGATTGGAGGCCGGCGCAGCCATGGCCTGCTGGAATTGCCCTCGGAAACCGGTTGGGGGATCGTCAATACCGTCAACGCCCAAGACGCCGATCACGAATGGCATGTTCGGCACATTGAGATCTTTCCTGACATCCCTGATGAAGTGCTCAAGCAGCCAACTGTACTGCTCATAGCCGCGCGGCTCATCCCTGTTTGGATATACCCCTTCGTTAATCATATCGTTCCAGCCCTGGAGCCAGAGAAAGCCGGCAATCTCATAACCTGCCTTTTCGTCGTAGCCAGGATAGGCACTCTTTATGTCGCCGAGTACCATCTTCACATGGGCTATCATGTCCCGATAATAGCCGCCACACTGCTTCTTCCTCTCAATACGCTCCTTCTCCTGCTCGGCGAGATACTCAGGAAGCTTCGCGCGGCCTCCCTCGATAGTGTCGCAAATGTCAAAATCGAAGGTCTCGATCTTGCCCTTGCGCCAGCGGGTTATCTTGATCATCCAGTCGCCTTTGCTCGATCTGGAGCTGTAGAACGCGTCCCGCCATTGCTGAATCGGGTCTTCACGAAGTCCCGAACCGTCGACACCGAGAATCAGGTCGCCCACCTGGAATGGGTCACCCTTGATCTTATCTCTGGGAGCAAATAGCACATAGATAGGCGATATACCGTTCATCTTGCCGATCTCGGCACCTTTGAATCCATCCAACCCCATGTGCTTCTTCTTCAAAGCATAAGGCTTCTCAGGCGTCCAATCGGCCTGCAGATCCAGCTTCTCAGGAATTGGAAGCGGAGGCAACTTGACATCTTCCTTCTTGATCAAGTCGGGATGACCTTCAGGTGGAGTCCATTCGTTGGCGCTCGGGGGACGGAAATGGAAGTTGAGATCTTTTCCTCCCTCGGAAGTCTTAATTATCAGAAACGGCTCCTGCAGCTTCTTGTGCATATAGATTCCGAAAGCGAATTCGGGACCGAACATGTCCCCCACTTTTCCGCCACCGTAACCGGTGGTAAGCTTCCCGTTGGCTTTCCCTTTCCACTGGGAAACGTAGACATCGTCGAGGACAACGGGTTTGCCGTCCTTGTCGAAGAGGTCCTTGAATTCCTCTGCCGTAGCAGGGAACATCTTGATATGCTCAAGCGTTCTGGTCTTTACCATGCCTGTCGCGTTCGACTGCCCGGCAAGAATGTAAACCTTGAGCGGCTTCTTGTCCTGCTTGTCCGCCATAGCCTTGGCGTCGGTGGGAGCCTTGTCAATGGGTTTTGCCGTTTCAGCATATCCGGTCATAACCGAACAAACCGTTAGAAATAAACATGCACTAATCAGCTTCATTTTTTCTCCTTTGGTTTATCAACAACGTACAACTTGAATTATATTGGACGGATCACTTCTTCTTTTCCTCCAGCCCGATCATCGCCTCGCCAAACAACTTGCCAAGCCCCATCTGCCCTTCCTGGTCGAAATGGACGAGATCGGAACGCTGGCTCAGGTCGTCGGTGTTGATCACAGAGGCGTTCTTGTCATTTTTCGCCACGGCCTCCTGGCCGCTTTGGACGATTTTCGCGAAAGGCATGTTGAACTTTTTGGATTCGAGAATCCGCGAGCTGAGTCTTCCAATCACAAAAGGCAGCTCAGGCTTGGCTGTCTCCTTGCGCATCAAGGCAATCAATTGCTCCAGCTTCTTCTGATAGGCTTCCGCATCCGCTTGCTTCTTGGCATCGCTCTCTCCCTGCATCCACAACATACCCGCGATCTCGTACTTCCCGTCAATTCTTTCCAGGGCATTCTTGAGGTTTGCCAGCAACATGGTGTGGCCGTTTTCCTTGCCATTCGCATCCGGGAGCCACCAGTCGATGGCCGTGCCTCCGCGCGACACCTTGATGAGATGGATATCGTTGGCGGGATACAATTCGGACATGGCCTTGGCAAAACCGAACTCAGGGCCGATCTTGTTCGCCTTGGCCTCCTTTTTGAGAGCCTGAAGTTGATTCAGAGTCACCCATTTGCCGGGGGCCCCCTGTTTGCCCCATGCCTCGGTGGCATCCCAGATCCGAACCTTGTCGCCGACTGCGGCGTCGAACTTGAGGCCTTCCTCAACGACCTCGCCGCCACCACTCATGTTCGACTGGCCGGAAAGGATGTAAACCTTGAGCGTCTTCTTGTCCTGCTTGTCCGCCATAACCTTGGCGTCGTCGGACGCCTGACAGCATAACGACAATGCACATGCCATCATAAGAACTACTGTTGATCTCATTCCAGGGATCTCCTCTTATTTGTATGGCTGATCGAACTAAAACAGTGAGCATATGAAGGTGTTGCTTCGTCGGCTCCGGGAAAAACATTCTCAGCCATAATCACAAAACAATCTCCCAGTCGCCGCCCTTTTCATAGGCAGAGCGGTACATTGCATCCAGAACTGTCCGTGACTTACGCCCCTCGCGGCCACTGCACACCAGATCCGCTCCGGTACGAATCGCCGCGGCTATATTATCCGGGGCGTTAATCCACTTGGACTCCACAGGCACAGGTGCGACATCAGACCAGACGCCATTAATATACCACTTACCGGGGGAGTTACCGCATGGCCCGCCGCTTACAAGATAAAAGGCTCCCTTATCTCCAGTCAGCTCGATCCTGAGATACCAGGTGGACTGAGGATAGCAGGTAGTCGCATGCAGGTTGACCACCAATCCGCTGTCGTACAGCCATGTTGCAACGCCCAGGTCTTCAGCTTCAATATCGTGATTCTGCGTCCAGACATTTGCGCGCACTTTCGAAGGCATCCCGAAATAGAAGATCATCTCATCGATATGGTGAATGACCTGGTTTGATAATACTCCGCCTCCATCGAGCTTCTTTGTTCCGCGCCAGCCACCGTTTTGACGGAAATAATCCATTGTGCGCAGGATCTTTGTGCTGCATTCCACGCTGAGCAATCTGCCGTAAACCCCGGCCTCGACACTGTTCTTCAGTGCAAGGGTAGACTTTTCATAGCGGCAGCCGAAATCCACCGCCAGAATCAGCCCCTTCTCCTCCGCCAGCTTTATCATACTGTCACACGCCTCAACTGAGGCTTCCATCGGCTTTGTGGTCAGCACATGTTTGCCAGCCTTCAGCGCCTCAAGCGCCACAGCGGCGTGGTTCCCGGTCTCGGTAACCACATAAACCACTTCAACCGCTTCGTCGTCCAGCCACTTGCGGAAATCTGTACCATACTGCACCCCGAACTGCTCTCCTGTACGCTTCGCCCTTTCTTCCACAAGATCTGCAACAGCAACCAGCCTGCAGCCTGAAGTTGCATGCACCTTCTTCGAATTCGAATGGCCCATACCGAGCCCGACAACAAGGAATCCCACCGGGTTATCATGCCACTCGCGAACAATGCTGCTTGAACCCTTCTTCCCTCTGCTCTGCGGGGCCGCAGCAGGCCATGCGCGCCGCACGGCTTCGACAACCTGAAGCGAACGGTCTGCATCGGACACGCTCTTGTCAGGATTATGAGTCTCAACGCTCACTGGTCCAGCCATGCCCAGGTCGTGGCAGGCACTCATCACTTTGCTGTATGGAATAAGAGCCCGGCGCAGCCCTTCAAGAGCGCCGCCGGCCTTGACATGCACGCATATCGCCCTCTTGAGCATGCGCTTGATGTATGCGTCTTCGTCCTTGCGTCTCTCATCACAATCCCAGGTGTTCGCCACATCCCAGGCCATGCCCCATCCAGGAACTTCGAGCGCGTCAAGCATTGCAAAGACCTCGTCCGGCTGCACGCCGCAGTTCTCGAATGCCATCACAAGGCCGGCCTTCTTAGCGCGCTCCGCAATAGGGCGGAACATATCCATCACCTGCTGCAGCGCGTCAGGCTGAACCGCCAGGGCGCCAGCCCGCGCAGCATCAGGCCCGTATGGCTGCCAGTAATTGAATGAACGAACCAGACGGCAGTCAAGCGCATCAGCAGCCCGGATGATACCCTCCAGTTTCTCCGCTTCCTTTTTCTGGCGTTCCGGATCCGGCAGATGCACTTTACAGAGCGAAGTCTGCAGACATCCAACAGTCATGCCGTTGCCAGCAACAAGCTTTTTGAGTTCTTTCAACTCACTGTCGTCGAGCGCCTCGATGCCCTTTGTAAATACACGGCCGCGAAAATCGACATGTTCGAGCCCCCACGACCTGATGATCGGTAGCGCCTTGACAACATCCAGCCCCAGTTCATCCGTAAAAATAGATATAAACATCTAATCACCTTCCTCCTGCCCCGAATATTTGCCGTCACCCTCCTGGTTGCGAGGTTCAGTCCACGCCTTCTCCATAAAGCCGCTCAGTTTGGCTGCGATCTCAGGATGCTTCTCAGCAAGGTTATTCTTCTCACCAATATCTTTGCTTAGATCATAGAGCGCCAGTTTCCCGGGCTTGCCGACGCCCTTCCAGTTATCCATTCGAATGGCGCCGCTCCAGAAAAGATATTCGTGCAGCTTCTGCCCCTCTTTCCCGAGAAGTGCGGGCACTATGGATATCCCATCCGTATTTTCAGGGACTTCCTTGGAGACGCCCCCCAGCTCCGCCAAGGTCGGCATTACATCCGGGAAATAGCATGGCAGGTGGCTTTCCGTACCGGCTTTGATCCTGCCGGGCCAGCGCACGACCATGGGCACGCGGATTCCTCCTTCGTCTTTAGAGCCCTTTATTCCTTTCAGTTCACCGCACAGATCATGGATGCCGGGCCAGTTTCTCGAAGCCCCGTTATCCGATGAAAAGAACACTATTGTGTTCTCGTCAATTCCCAGATCCTTAAGCAACTGCAGTATTTCGCCAACATGCCTATCAGCCATGGAGTCCATGGCCGCAACAAGCTTGGCTCTCTCGGACCATGGTTTATCTTTGTACAAAGCCCATGCGGGGTCGTCTTCAGGTATCACGTAGTTGGCGTGAGGAGGTGTCCAAGGGCAGTAACAGAAGAAAGGCTTTCCGCTCTTAACGCTTTCCTTGATGAACTTGATGGTCTCGTCATAGATAGCGTAATGTGAATACCGGCTTCTACGCTCAGTTCTTCCCTTGTCGTTCACGGAGTAATGCGACTTCGGGCTGGCAAGATCAACCCGCTCACTGTTCCTGAATAGATGCGTCGTATAGTAGTCGTGCGCATGCCCCTGGTTGTAATAGCCGAAGAAGGTATCGAACCCATGCTTCTCTGCTGCGCCCTGACTGCCCTCGTTGCCCAGACCCCATTTCCCGAATCCGCCAGTGACATAACCAGCCTTCTTCAGGACCGCAGCCACGGTAACATCCCCAGGTAAGAGCGAGGTCTTGCCGCTATTCGACCTTACTGGGGTATGCCCTAAGTGATAGCCAGTCATCAGAGTGCTGCGCGACGGCGCGCAGACGGAATCTCCGGAGTAGCAATCGGTGAACTTGACCCCTTCCGCACACATCTTGTCGACGTTAGGGGTCAAAATGGTCTTACTGCCATAACAACCGAGGTTGCGGTACCCAAAGTCATCGAGCAGAATGAATACTATATTGGGCAGCTTCGCGGACGGCTCTGCCGCCCACCCCATCCGCGGCATCGCCGCCGCAAGTACGCCAACCGCTGAAGTCGCAAGAAATTGTCTACGATTCACTTTCATAATTCCCTCTCTTCCGTTCCATTCTTCTTCATACTACTCGTAATCATAATCCTGATCGTAATCCTCCAATTGAGCATTGAGGCACTCGAGTATGATTACGGGCACGATTACGATTATGATAAAGACTGATAACTGGTCTCCCCCCCACTGATCACATATTACTGATTACTTCTTCTCCCCCCCGTATCGCACAAACATGACGTCATCCGCTTCCAGTTCGCATGTTACTACACCGCTAACCGGCATGCTGACCGTTACACCAAACGCGATAAACATCTGCACCGGTCACCCGCAAAACGGTTCCGACTGCCTGCCCATGACACCAACTGGCATAAAAGCCCACCATCTGGTTCCAGATCTCGCTCCGCCCCTCTGGCCAAACCGGTACAGCCTTTTGAAAATATCTATCTTCCATGGTCTTCCTATTCTACAGATGCGACTAAGTTTATCCGTCAAAATTTCTTATTTACAATTGATTACATAACCCCTATTACACGGCAATAGCTATCTCAGGAAAACTTGAAATCTGATAAGCATTTGCTTCATTCAGGATATTGGGGCGTTCTAGTTTGATTGCCCGCATCAAAGCTTCCCATGATGGGCAGCACGCAGCATAACGGTCTTGGACACGTGCGGTGCAGGATATGCGGTGACCCACACTTCGCTTGTCAGCTCATCCCTGGCACAGTCTTTGTTGCCCAGCAAAAAGACTTCGATTGGCTGACCAGCATGGCGCGCCTCCAGCGGAATGAAATAGCTGTAGCACTTACCCTTCGCCGCCGAACATTCGAACGGATTGACTGGATACGCTGCCGCCCGCCGCGATGCCCCCACATACTCATCCCCGCAGCGCGCCCCCGCATACACAGACTCCGCCACGTGCGGACCGAACACCGGCAGCACAAGATAGGAGCCCGGAAAGACCTGATCCAGCTTCACGGTCGCCGACCAGGCCGCCTCTGCCTTGAACTCATTCGCAAACAGATTGCTGGCACGCCACTTGGAACGGTCCACCAGTACACCATCCCGGTACCCCTTTACCGCGTTGACCCGTTCCGGTCCCGTGGCGATCTTGAAGTAGCGGACTGGCATCGAGGGATTCAATTTGAAACCTATATCGAACTCAGCAATCGTCCTGACCTCCCGCCATTCCCTCAAATCGGTCGACACATAAGCCCGGACGGCTTCATGGTTTTTGATGGGCTGCATGTTATAGCTGCTCTCCGTCTCGAACACCAATTTGTCGAGATGCAGCTCCTCGCCAAAGTCCAGACGCAGGGATGCCGTCCTTCCCGTGCGAAGTTCTCCGTGCCTTCGGCTGACCGCAAAGAATGTTTCCGGGTCATCATCGAAAAGGTTCCTGTCCCACAGACCTCTCTCGCGGAATATTTCCTGGTTGAAGAAGGCGTCTCTAGCCGCCTGCACCTGGGGAATAGCGGTAGGGCCAGAGCGATCGAGGCATCGCACCTCCAAGGCATTGTTGTCCGCCGAGAAGATCGTGGCTTCATAGATTCCCGCAGCATCTTCCGGCACTTCCGTTTTCTTCAAATCAGCCAGTTTCCGGTGCCAGTGCTCCCTGACTGGCTCTCCATCGAACGAGATTTTCATTCCGCCAGCGGAAATCAATGCGTTGACGGCCTTTCCGTCACACACTGCCGACGCGTAGCGACTCGCCGACAGCTTCACAGTCGATGACGTGCCCGGCAAGCCATAGAGCTTTACAACAGCGTCTTCGCCCTCTTTGTCCTTGATGATCTCGCCCTCACAGCCGTTGAAGCCGATTTCCGGAATCGCTTCCGAACTCGCCATCAACAGGCACGCACGGAACGGTTCCACCACCACATCGACTGTGTCGCCCCATTGAAACTCACCCAAAATTGTCTCGAGCGGATGCATCCGCCGTACCTGAATTCTTTCCCCTTTGGTCAAGCCAATGGTCTCGTCCAGCTTCACAGGGATGGTTATCCGTTCCCATGTCAGGTTACGGAGAGAGATGAACCGCGTCTTGCCGTCCCCACGGCTCACAGCGGCCTTGCCATAGGGCTGCTCCGGCAGAACCATGCCGTTCACGAGAATGTCACGATAACGCCGGTGCAGGTTGTAAATCCGGGCCAGGCGCGCAAACTCGTCATCTCGAAGCAGCCAGGGACTGCCGTAAATTTCAGGTGACAGAATCAGAGCCCTGTTAAAGGCCTGCTGGATCAGGGAATCCTCCCAGTAATCCAGGCTCGATGACAGACAAACACCGTGATCTTCCGTCAGCCGCTTCAACCCGGGCGGCAGACCGCGACTGATTTCACCAACTCGATTATGAATGCCAGGTACCGGGTTCGGGTTATAGACATCCGTATACATTTCCATGCCTTCCCACAGGAAAGTGGTTGCATGAGGAAGACCTTCACCCAGGTCCAGCCGATGATTAAGGAGGATCAAATCCGGTGAGTATTTGCGGCACTCTGTCATCATCTCTACAAAGTATTTCACCTTTTCAGGCCGCAGCTTGCCGCAAACAGAATCGAACTTGAAGAGCTGGAACTTGTAGTCGCGACACAGACTGACCATTTGCTCGATGCGCTCGCGCGCCTCTTCCTCGGTATCCCCGAATCCGTCAGGGCCGCCCCAGATCCCGAGCCGGCAGCCGAACCGTGCCGCTGCTTCAGCAATCGGGCCAAACCCTCTGGGAAACTGGCGCTTGAATCGGTCTGACTTCATCGAGCCATAGAAGCCCGCGCCGTCTATGGCTCCGGCATCGAACGCATATATGTCCAGTTTCATGCCGAACTCGTCATGCATCCACTGGAAAAACGCGAGATTCGCCAATGTCTGGCTTTCGGTCGGTCCTTCGTTAGTGTGGTTGATCCAGCTGAAGTACTGTGCCAGCGAAGGTGTCGATTCGTCGGCGCCGGGGTAAACTTTATCGGTCATGACTTTCTTACTCTCCTTGTGAAGCTAATCAGCAGTTGCGATCAGATCATGATTGATTCGTTATTTTCGGTACAGTCTCGCCTGCCTTTTTCATTTCCTGTTTCAGCATCTCGGCGAGTTTGGCCCGGACATCGGCCAATCCGGGATCGGCCACCAGGTTGTTGCGCTCATGTGGATCGGCTTCAAGATCATAAAGGAATCGTTCATGATAGACGATGTCTCCGGTATGTTCCTGTTCGGTCCAATTCCCTGAGTCTCCCGGAATCCATACGGCATATTTCCATTTCTTAGTACGGATGGTCCTCCCGGCCTTGCTCTCACTGATCTGGGCAAAGATCGCTTCGCGGCCAATGTCCTTGTCGACCGCGTCCTGCAGATTTACCCCCTGCCAGTCTTCGGGCACACTGGTGCCGGCAATAGACAGGATGGTCCGCGGAATATCAACCAGGCTGGCAAGATTCTTATTCACCTCGCCGCCTCTAAATCCGGGACCGCATGCGATCATGGGGATGCGTAAACACCCGTCGTGGCAGGAGCGCTTGTATTCACCATTGCGCGTCTTGAAATGGCTGCCATGATCACTGGTGTAGATAACCACAGTGTTCTCATCCAGCCCAAGTTCCTTCAGCTTCTTGCGTACTCTGCCAACCGCATTGTCGAGTGCATTACAACATCCAAGATAGTCAGGATACTCTTCCACCCAATCACCCTTTAGCCCCGCCAGGTCACCGGGAATCTCGTAATTGGACCACTTCTCTTTGGAACCCTTTGGCCCCTCGTAGCAGTGATGATCGTTCTGGTGGTGCGGCTCGAGATAGGAAACGAACAGGAAGAACGGTTCGTCCTGCTTTTGCTGCCCCAGATATTCCTCTACCCAGTCAGTCTGGCAGTCAACCCTGAAGCGGGTCGGCTTGAAAAAACGCGCCTTGTTATCGTTATCGAACATATGTCCGTCGTATGCATGAGAGGTATACTCCAGCGCATCCGATGCCAGCCAGTAGTCATAGCCGCCGCGAAATTCTTCAGGGATCGGCAGTATCCGGTAGTCCGGCGCCACGCCATCGTCGAACCTGTTCGGTCCGGAAGCCAGATGCCATTTCCCGATGTAGCCGGTCTTGTAACCCGCAGCGGACATTCGCCTCGCCAGTGTATCCGCATTCAGGGGCAGATGGCGGTTGTTGACCTCGCACCCAACCTGGGTGGCATACTTTCCCGTTTGCAGCGTCGCGCGAACCGGGCCGCACACGGGTTGACAGGTAAAGGCGTATTCGAAACGCACACCCTCTTCTGCCATCTTGTCCAGGTTCGGTGATATGGGCAGCTTCTGACCATAGCAGCCAAGTGTATCCCAGCGCTGCTGGTCAGAAAACAAAACGACAATATTCGGTTTATTCACGATCGCCACTTGCCTCCTCCAGCCCGATCATCGCCTCGGCAAAGCCCTTGCTGATGCCGCACATGATTCTTGCGCTGCCAAGATAATGGAATCCACCGTCGGAGACGCCTTTACTTAGAATTTCTTCTTCCCGAGGGGTGATCTGCGTGGCGCGGTAATCCGCACATGCCTTCTTGAGCGCGTCGCCTGTCAACCCATCCTTGTACTTGAAGTCGTTCATCTTTTCTTTGAGCTTGCTGGACTTCTCGACGAGTGCGGCCAGTTCGTGATCCCAGTACTTGCCGAGCTGGACTGCGGCTACGGTTCCCTTGAGTTCCGGATTGGCAGCCGGTGCAGCCATTGCCTGCTGGAAATGCCCCCGGAAACCGGTCGGGGGATCATCAAGGATAAAGACCTTCAGCGGCTTAGCTCCTGCCTTGCATTCGAACATGACCGAACATGTCGTCAGCAGCAAACATGCAGTAATCACTCTCATTTTTCTCTCCCTGGGGTTTATTCGGCATCTTGTACTTCCGGTGCTTGAATCCACTATAGTTGCACCGCTTGAGTAATAACAATTGAATAATCACGCCATTGTCATTGCTATTTAGCGCCACGCGAATGTCTATGCACAGAGGGTTAGGCTCAACGTCTATTCCTTTTCTTCCGCTTCGGTTGCCGCCTGGGCGGCCCGCGCGGCTTCGCGCTGGGCACGGAACTTGGGCTGGCGATGCACTCGCAGATCGTCCCACTCCAAGACGCCGCAACGCCCGGCCCACGCGAAGTACAAGGCCTTCAGCTCTTCAACCGTCTCAGGGTTCGCGTCGACGAGGTCGTTCAGTTCGGAGCGATCCTCGGCCAGATTGTAGAGCTCCCAAGGTTCGTTGGTCTCGGCGACCAGCTTCCAGTCGCCCTTGCGCACGCCGCGGTTGCCATGGTGCTCCCAATACAGCACGTCACGGCCGTGGGAGTTGCCCGTAAAGGTAGGGACCATGCTGACGCCTTCCAACGGCTTGATCGCCTTTCCGCCGTAGGTCTGCGGATAGTCGATGCCCGTTACGTCCAAAAGCGTTGCCATGACATCCGGCAATTGCGCCGGCTGGTGTCGGAGCTCGCCTTTGGCTTTCAGACCTGCGGGCCAGTGAACGATGAACGGCGTCGAGATGCCGCCCTCATGAATCCAATGCTTGTACTTGCGGAACGGCGTGTCCGAGACGTTCGCCCATTCCGGGCCGTAGCTGCAGTAGGTGTCTTCGGGACCGGGAATGACGTCGGGCGAGTTGCCGAACCGGACCGGCCGGCCGTCGCGTGTCTCTAGTGTGCCCACGTAGGGTGCGCGCTCGACGATTTTCTTGACCCACGAGTCGGCGCCACCACCGAACGTCTCGGCGCAACCGCCGTTGTCGGCGAGGAAGATGATGATGGTGTTCTCGAACTGGCCCGTCTCCCTGAGCGCGGTCACGATGCGGCCGATACCCTGATCCATGCGGTCGATCTGGGCTGCATACACCTCCATGCGTCGCGCTTCCCACTCCTTGTGTGGCTGGTCTTTCCAGGGACCGACATCCGGGTCACGCTCGCTCAACTTGGTGTTCGCATCGACGATGCCCATGTCGATCATGCGCCGGAGCCGTTCTTCGCGAAGCACGTCCCAACCCACGTCGAACCGGCCCTTGTACTTGGCAATGTCCTCCTCGTGCGCGTGCAACGGCCAATGCGGGGCCGTATAGGCGACGTATTGGAAGAAGGGGGCATCGGATGAATGCTCGCGAATCTGGCGTACAGCCTCGTCGGAGATGGCGTCGGTAAGGAAATAGTCGTCGCCTTCGATATCGGCAGGGTCGTTGTTTCGGGTCAGCGTCCGTGGCTGATAGTAGTTGGCCGCGCCCGTGATGATGCCGTAGAAGTCGTCGAAGCCCCGTTGGTTCGGCCAGCTGAGCTTGGGGCCGTCGGGCTGAACGTTGCCGGCGACGTGCCATTTGCCCGACATGCAGGTGGCGTAGCCGCCACTCTTGAGCGCCTCCGCGATGGTAACCGTGTTCGGACTCAGGCTTCCCCGGTAGCCGTCGATCTCATCGTCGTCAACCATCTCGCCGACGTCGGCCTGTTGCGGGTACAATCCCGTCAGCAACGACGCCCGCGACGGGCAGCATCGGGCGGTGTTGTAGAACTGCGTGTAGCGCAGGCCGTTCTCGGCCAGCGAGTTCAAAGCGGGTGTCTGCACCTCGCCACCGTAGCAACCGATGTCGGAGTAGCCCATGTCGTCGTTGAGGATCAGGATGACGTTTGGTTTGTCCTGAGCATGTCGAAGTGGTTTTGTCATCGTCTTCCTGCACGCTTTCGGAGGGAGTTCTGCAAGAATCCCGGACCGCCGTGACTGTTGTGTGTTACTTTAGGGTTAGCTCCACCTTATGGGGCTTGCCGTCCGCCGTGAGGACGGCGTCATCCGCAGGTACACCGTCGATGAAGCACGCCGCGACGCTATCGCCGTTGCCGCGGATCTTCAGATCGATCGTCGTGGCACCGACTTTGAAACCCGTCAGGTCGAGCCGGTCGCCAAGCTCGGCGGGCAGAACTGGCGCGAACGTAACGGTACCGTCGGCTGCGACGCCGATGCCTGCGATCATGCGATAGACCAACGCCAAGAAGCTTGCCGCAGACCAGATATAGCTTGGGCACCCGACAAACCTGCCGGTCTTCCATTCGAGCACCTCGTTGAAGTTGCCGTTCAAACTATGGCGGCAGAGTTCGCCCATGGTCCTGCGGACCACCGCCTGCCTGTCGCCGACCTTGTACTCGGCCAACGCGAAAATGGTGTTGGCGAACGGCCACGTACTGTTGTCATGATAGACCCGGTTGCTGCCGCAGAACGGCCACATGAGCGGCCGGCCGAAGTCCCCGTCGTGGAAGTCGGCCAAGAGCTTGGCTCCCTCATCGGCGGGCAGAATGCCGAACAGCGTCAGGAACGCCAGCCCGAGCACTTCCTGCCGGCCGGAGCCCTGGCCGTCGTCGTCGACGTAATGCTGCCAGCCAACTTTGCTGAAATTAGCGCGAATTGCCTCCTCTAACTTATCGATTCGCTTGCGGATCGAGGCCACGAATTCATCCCGCCCAAGCAACTCCGCCGCCTCTTCCAGAATCTTGAAGCACCCGACGTAGAGACAGTTGGTGGACAACGTCTTCAGCATGACGGTATTGCTCACGTTGCGGCCGCCGTAGGGCGCACCGCCCACGTCGATGAAGGTTGACTGGCCACGGTAAAGCCCCGTCGCGTCGTCAAGGAAATAGCGGTAAAAGTGCTCGTCGAAATAGTCGAACTCGTCAAGGATAAAGGGCGGCAACGCCGCGTTCCGGGTGGACTTGTAGACCTCCCACAAACCCAGTACCCAGACGATGTCGTCGGTACGCCGGGTGTAGCAGTTGGTGTTGTACAGCTGCACCATCTCCTGGCCGGTCATGCCCGTTTCTTCCTGCGGAATACCCGGGATCGGTATCTCATGCAGCTTTGCCACCTTGAGTCCGACCAGACGACGCAGGCCGCGCAGGTACTTGAGGTGCGACTCCACCGCCTCGGGCAAAATATAGGCAGTGCCAAGCCAGGACGAATAAGCGACGTCGCGGGTGTAGAGATAGGTGTTGAAGCCGTAGCCCGCCCAGAACACGGGACCGTCGGGCATCATCCCCTTAGGTATCTTCGCGTCGCGGTCGAAGCGGTTGCAGAGCATGTAGAAGTAGGTCTTGGTGTCGATCGTCACCTTGTCGTGGTCCAACAGCGAGACGCCGTACATGGCGTCCAGCATGGGACAGGGCGTCGAGAGTGCCGGATGCCGAGAGTCGGGTGTCGAGTGATAAGGGGGTATCGACGTGCCATTGGCGGTGCTCAGAACGCCTCCTTCGACCGTGGCTTTTTTGTCGCCCTCGGTGAAGGTGGTGGAGGTCAGTTCAAAGCTGTTGTTTTTGTATATCATGCCTGCTGATTGATAAGAAATAGCATTTCTGACGGCACGGGCACCCGTCCGCTGGAACTGGTCGAAGGAGCGCTTTCATGTTGACGATGTAGCAGAATCAGGCTGTTGAGGTCAAGTCCGGTTTCTCGAAGATCCGCCTCTGGAGCAAGACGCGCTTCGCTCCTTCAAAACGAAGTCCTTTCTTGTGAATGCCATAGGAAAACACAAAGCTAAGGTTCATCTCTTTGAGTTATCACTATCAAATTCATACACTCGCACATAGTCGATCTCGTAGGAGCGGGGAAATTCGGTTTTCGACGGGTCGCCTCCGCACCCGCCCAGCGCCAGATTCAGTAGCAGGTAGTGTGGCTCGTGGAACGGATTCTCGCCATCGGGTGTCTGGTTGATCGTCTTGCTTAGGTCAATGGTGTTGAGCAGACGATCATCTACGTATATGCGGATGGTCTTTTCGTCCCAGTCCATCCGCCAAATGTGAAACTCCCGGGCCCAGGCTTCGGGCGACTGACTGGTCAGCTTTGCTACCGGAGTCTGGGATCTGTCCCCGATGGTCTTCCACTTCTCCTTTGCGGCCCAGAACGCGTTAGCCTTGATCAGCCCCTTGTAATACTCCATGATGTCTATCTCACCGCAGCCTGGCCAGTCCCGGCCTTCGTTGCCGGACTTGCTGCCCAACGTCCAGATCGCCGGCCACATGCCCGGCGAGATATCTATCTTCGCCCGAATCTCGAAACGCCCATATTGCCAGCTGTGGAGATCCCTTGTAATGACACTGGAAGAGGTGTATTCGATGAACTTGCGATTGCGCTTCCAGTCACCATTGCCCACTTCGAAGTTCGGATTGGGCTTTTGCTCGCGCCGGGCTTCAATGATCAGTTTGCCATCCTTGCAAAAGGCGTTGTCCGGCTGATACCACTGAAGCTCCTTGTTGCGCACAAAGCCCTCTTCATATGTCCATTTCAGCGGGTCAGGAGGACCATCTTTATCGAACTCATCGGACCACACAAGCTTAAGGGATTCCACCGGCGGGACAGGATTGTCCGCATTGGATTTTTTGTTAGGGTTCGTTGCGTCACCCGCATGACCCCAGATCGGAAGTATCAGCAGAGTAATCATTGCCCATCGCCTGATTGATTTCATATACGATCCCCTTGTGTGTTCGGCATCTTGTGCTCTCGGTGCTTGAATCCATTATACTTGCGCCGCTTTAGTAATAACAATTGAATATTCACGCCATTTGTATTGAATTTTAGCGCCACACGAACATCTCGCGCAGAGGCAAAGATAACACAAAACCCACCCTGAAAAAAGCCCAGGAGACAGGGTAAATCTATAGACCGAACATTGCCCTGAATTCCCACATGACCTGGTAACCTTCACAACCTGACCCGCTGCGTAGAAGCCATCAACAAAGAGACCGTTGAGTCTTTCATCAGTGATAACGTGGCCCCCGGTTCAATTGTCGTTACCGCTGCCTTTCCGTTTACGATAACCTTGGTGCTTCTAGCTTTGATCACCGACCGCACGCCATGTCCACTGGTGGCGAGGCTTCTCGCACGCAACTTGATCATATCCATTTGGCAATCTCCCTGCGTAACAGCTGGCCAAGCGGCACTCATGCACCCCGCGCGGCGCGTTGTGGGCGAGAAAAAAGTCCACGTGCGGAAAAACGGACATAATAAGCGATACTTCATCATTCTCATGCAGGGAGGCCTCGCGCGTCTTATACCGCCATGAGCCATTGAAACGCCGCGGCTTATCCCGCCAAAGTACCCACACGCCTATGCAAGTCGATAACGGGTACGGATAAACTCCGCACTCGATATTATAGCGCCAAGCCTAGCTAAAATCCATAAGTACCTGATCATAAAGGGTATTTTGCATAATAG
>CAZZBA010000013.1:0-400 GCA_964652765.1 uncultured Victivallales bacterium
AGGTCGAGCAGGGTCTGCCGCCCTTCAAGAACCCGCGCAATGCCGCCGCCGGCTCACTCAAGCAGCTCGACCCGCGCGTGGTCGCCACCCGTCCACTGGACGCCGTGCTTTACGGCACCGGCGCACTCGACGGCATCGCCTTCGATACGCACGCCGCCCTGCTCGCGCAACAGCGCGACTGGAACATACCCGCCCCGCCACTGGCACTGAACTGCGCGGACGCCGAGGCCGTCCTCGAGGCGATCGATACGCTCGACCGCCAGCGGCACAACTTTGCCTTCGAGATCGACGGGGCCGTGATCAAAATCAACGAGCGCTCGCTCTACGAGACACTCGGCGTTACGGCCCGCAGCCCGCGCTGGGCACGCGCATACAAATACGCGCCGGAGCAGGCGGAAAC
>CAZZBA010000013.1:410-3422 GCA_964652765.1 uncultured Victivallales bacterium
GTTATTTCGTCGATCACCATCCAGGTCGGGCGTACCGGCGTGCTGACCACGGTGGCGGAACTGGAACCGGTATCTGTATCGGGATCGGAAATCCGCCGAGCGACGCTGCACAACGGCGACGAGATCGCGCGCAAGGACATCCGGATCGGTGATCGGGTAAAAATCGAGAAAGCCGGTGAGGTGATTCCCGCCGTCGTGGAGGTGATCACCGCCGCGCGACCGGCCGACTCCGTCCCCTTCACGATGCCCGCGCACTGCCCCGCCTGCGGCAGCACGGTACATCGGCATATCGGCGAAGTCGCCCTGCGCTGCGAGAACATCCAGTGCCCCGCGCAGACGATGCGCTGGCTGCTGCATTTCGCCTCGCGCGGCTGCCTGGATATCGAATCGCTCGGCGATGCCGTGGCGGAAAAGCTGGTCGAGACCGGCATGGCCACCTCACCCTTCGACCTGTTCACGCTCAAGGTGCAGCAACTCGGTGCGCTTAACCTCGGGACATCGGAAGCCCCGCGCCTGTTCGGCGAGAAGAACGCGCAGAAGGTGATCGACGCGCTGGAGCGGGCGCGCTCGATGCCGCTGGACCGCTGGCTGCATGCCCTTGGCATTCCCGACGTCGGCAAGACCGTTGCCCGCCAGATCGCCCAGGCGCATGCGTCGATCAGCGCCATTGCGGATTCCCCGATCCTGCGTGACATCCTGGAACTGGACGATCTGCAGACGCAGGCGGTCGAGATCAATCCGCGTTCGCGGGTCAATCCCCCGGCAGACAAGGACGACTTCGCCCGCCGCACGGAACAGCTCGGCACAATCCACGACCGCATGCTCGACATCGCCGATCGGCTCGTAACCGCCGGCCAGATCGAGCAGCGCGAAGTCAAGGAAGGCCGCGACGGAATCCGCCAGATCAAGTTGCTGACAGTCATCAAGCGCGATGCCGCCGGGCAGGTCATCGACTTCTTCGCGTCCGAACGCGGAAAGGAAACGCTCCGGCGCATCGCGGCGCTCGGCCTGCAGCCGGAGGTGGCCGCCGGGGCCGCCAGCGACGCGCTGGCGGGCAAGAGCTTCGTGTTGACCGGGACCCTGGCGACCATGAGCCGCGAGGCGGCCGCCGACGCCATCCGGGCCTGCGGCGGGACGGTGGCCGCATCGGTTTCCGGCAACACGGATTTCCTCGTCGCCGGCGCGAACACCGGAGCCGCCAAGACCGTCAAGGCCGCCGAACTGGGGGTGCAGGTGATCGACGAGGACGCGCTACTGGCCATGCTGGGCACACAGACCGTGCAAACCGACAGGGAACCCCGCCACCACGCCCACCCCCCTGATCCGCAACTCAGCCTGTTCTGAGCGCATTTCGACTTTCGACTTTCCCGATTTCGACTTTACTACTACGGCTGCGTTTCGAGGATGCGGTAGAACTTCTTCGGCAGGGCGTCGATCGTGCCGGTGTAGGACATGAAGCCCGTCTGGCCGGGCATGTTCGTGAAACCGGGGACGCCGGCCCAATCCACCAGCCCCGTCCCGGACAACAAGTCATACGTCCGCCCCGTCTGGCTGGGCCAGGTCAGCACGAACTGCCCTGGATCCTCCGTGTCCAGTCGCATCGTGGTTTCCGCCGTGACCTGGAAGGTGACCGGCACCCCGAACCATGCGAATCCCGGCGCGTTGCAGACTGCCGTCCAGCCACCACGATACGTCCCCGGTGCCAGCGCCCCGGCCTCCAGCCGCAGTTCCACCACTGTGCTCGACCCGGCGGCCACGCTGCCGCCGGATGGCGCCACCAGCCATGGCGTTTCCCACGAGAAGGAGATGTCATCCACGAACCAGCCGCGCGAGGTCACGTAACCGTCCGTCCCGAAACGGAAACGTACCTGCACCGTCTCGCCGGCATAAGCCGCCAGATCGAACTCGACAGCCTCCCATCCGCCAGTCATCCCCCCGAGACAGGGACGGTGATACGCGAACGGGGAGTCATCGTTGGGGGTGATGCGGTAGGGATAGCCGCCGACCGGCTCGATCGACTCGAAGGTCACCCCGCCATTGCGCGAGATCTCGACCACCGCACCATCCCAGTAGTAATCCGCATAACCGGGACGCCCGTCGTATTCCATCTCGGCCCAGTGCCTGAAGCGCAGCCTCGCATCGCCCCCCAGCGGCACCGGTGGGGTGTAGAGCGAGGCATCCATGCTGTTGTTGTACCCCCCACCCTGCGCGTTGCCGCAGAACCAGGAGTAGGGTCCAGAGTACGACTCGGCGGTGGAGACGTGCCACTGGTTCGACACGCCGCCCAGCGTCCAGCCCGCCGGATCGGCATCAACCGCGTCGTTCCATGTGTTCGCCGTCTGCCAGACCAGGTCGGCATTGCCGGCATTGGTCACCGTCACCCGCAGCATCGCCGTGCCCCCCATGCCGGTCGCGAGGGTTGCCGAGCCGGGCGTATACGAAAGCAGCGGGTATCGCACCGTGAAGGAGAACGTCGGCGAGACGCTCGCGTTCCCGGCGCCGTCCACGGCTTCAAGCCGGTACGCGAACACATCGCCAGGAGCATCGGGCGCGGGAATCGACGCCACGTAGCGCCCGTCATCCAGCGTCATGCGCCGCTCATTCCAGGACCCGTTGTTGCGCTGCCAATACAGGATGGCAATCACGACCTCGGCACGATCAGAGATCTCCGCCTCGATCCGCCAGGGCGACTGCGAGCCAACCGCCTCCGGTAGCGGTTCGTGCAGGATCACAGGTCCTTCCGGCGTGGACGCCGCGGCGGTCGGATCCGCTTGATCGGCGAATTCACCCGCGTTCGCGAATCCGTCGCCGTCGGGATCGTCGTTCCCGTCATGCGAAAGGTGATTGAAATGGAAAATCTCCCACCAGTCGGGCAGTCCATCGCCATCCGAATCCTGATTGGCTGGCAGGTATCGGGCCACGGCCGTCTGCGGTACATGGCTGGCCAGCGGGGCGGCCGGATTCAGCGACGGGGCGGTTTCATCCGGGAATCGGGCACCGTCGATTTCCCAG
>CAZZBA010000013.1:3432-30832 GCA_964652765.1 uncultured Victivallales bacterium
GCGAACAGCACGGCACCGACCAGCGCGGTTTCCGGAGCCTTCTGCGTACCGGCAGTCACTCCCGCGTCGGTCCAGCTCACCGTGTTGACCACACCAACCGGATCCGACACCTGAGTCAGCGCAACCTGTTCACGCCACCACCATAGCATGTACGAGGGTTCGCGAATCTCGAATGCAACCCGGTTCGTACTGCCCGAAAGCGGCACGGAGCCAGCCCCGTCCCAGCCGGCGCAGCGCCAGCGGCGCCCGCCGGACGGCTCGGTAAAGGCCGGAGCAGTGGCCTCGACCATTGAGCCCCAGGCAGCAGCACCAGCCCCGTAGGCAGGCGAGACCGTCCCGTGGTAGCCCGGATAGCCATACACGGAGAGCGACACCGGATAGGTGATATCGAACCGGTGCAGGGAGGCGGGGGCGCCTGCCGGATGGGTGGCAACAGCGCCTGAGGGCGTTTCCACGCGGATCATGTAGTAGATCGCCGTGCCCTGGGGCTTGCCCGGTAGCCAGGTCTCGAACCGGTTGCCGCCGGCATGGGTCATGAGATTGGTCGTGAAGGTATTGGTGCTGCCGGTCGTGTTCCAGAGCACCTGGACCCGGTTGGTGTCCACGAATGAGACGCCCGGCTGCAGCAGGGCCTCGACCCGGAAAGCCGTGTGCTCGCTATCGTTGTTCTGCAACGGTTCGTGCAGGATCCGCGTGTCGATCTGAGCAAAGAGGCCGTACACATCCAGCCGACCCCCGGTCGTGCAGCGCCCGCTGAGCGAGGCGAGCGGTTTGACGCCGGCAAACAGCAGCTCGCGCGCCTCCTGCCAGGACATGCCGGGGTAGAGGTCGAACAGCAAGGCCAGTGCCCCGGCGACATGCGGCGTGGCCATGGAGGTCCCGGTCTTGACCCCGTATCCCCCGCCCGGCACCGTACTCAGGATGCCCTCGCCTGGCGCACCGAGATCCACGGATGACGCTCCGAAGTAGGAACTGCTGCTAAGCCCGTCGCTGGCCGTGGTATTGGCCACCGCCACGACGTTGCTCAAATCAAAACTGGAGGGGTAATGCGGGTAGAGGTCGTTGTCCCGCTCGACACCGGTACCATTGCCTGCCGCCGTGACATGCAGGATGCCGTACTGGCCGGCGATGCGGAAGGCATCCTTGAGCGTCAGTGATTCACTCGTCCCGCCCCAGCTGTGGTTGGTCACGCGCACCGGCACGCCTCGCCTCGCCAGTTCAATCACGTAATACATGCCCGCGACGACATCGGAGGCATAGCCTTCAAGCTGCCCTGCGCTGTTGTACCCGAAGAACTTGATCGGCAGCAGCCGGTGATTCCACCCCACACCGGCCACACCGGCGCCGTTGTTCCCGACCGCCCCGATGGTACCGGCCACATGCGTACCGTGCCCATTATCATCACGCGGGTCATTCTCGTCATTGTAGAAGTCCCAGCCGCTGATGTCATCAGTGTAGGCATTGCCATCATCATCCAGGCCGTTGCCGCCGAGCTCTCCCGGATTGATCCAGAGGTTTGCCACCAGATCGGGATGCGTGAGATCCATGCCCGTGTCGAAAACAGCCACGACCACGCCGCCGGTCCCGGTCACGGAATCCCAGACACGCGGCATGCCGATCTTGCCCATTCCCCAGAGCGAGCCGTACTGGGGATCATCCGGCCGCGTCTCGCTGATGGTGTAGACATAATCAGGCTCGGTAATGCCCACTGAAGGGTCGCCCGAGAGCAGCCGGACCAGGCCCGGCACGGTTCCGGCATCGGCCTGATCGACAGCCACCAGGAACCCGCGCGGCACGGCCAATACCGACCTCAGCCGCAGCCCGTGACGCCGCAGCGTTTTTTCCAGATCCGCCTGAGTGCGCCCCTCGCGAAGTTGAACGATCACATGATCGCCCGCCATCATAGTCCGCCCCAGGAACTGGTCACCCGCCGCCGGATCCGCCGCCCGCCGCCAGCGCTCCTCCACGCGCAGGATCCCGAACTTGCCGGTCACATCCGACAGGTATTCGCGCACATACGTCTCACCGGCCGCCACCGGGACGGCCGTCGCGCTGGCGGAGGAGGAACTGCTTCCCGACGGTACGACAGACGCACTCCCCTTGACCGGGGCAACCACCGGCATGGACGTTCCTGCCGCCACCTGCGCTGGCGCGCCAGGCGGCGGCAGGCTGGCAACGGGCAATGGGATGGCCGGTGATCGAGCGTTCCATAATGAAAGCCACTCGACCCGCAACCCGGCAACCGCTGCCACGAGCAATGCCGCTAGCACTATACGACGCCACTTCACGCCCGGTATTCTACCACACCCGACCCGACCGGGGAAAGCCGTAATTCGCAATCTTTACAAATGCCACGGTCTCCATTATCCTGCGCCGCATTATCCCGGTTTTTCGATTTTCAGCTTTATCAAGGAGTCCGTCATGCCCGTTTCTTTCGGTCTGCTTAATTCCGTCATCCTGGGTGTCTATCTGGCCGCCATGGTGTTGATTGGCCTGTTGCTCATGCGCCGCCAGCAGACCACCGAGGATTATTTCCTGGCCGCACGCGCCATGCCCTGGCTGCCGGTGGCGATGAGCATGTTCGCCTCGCTCACCAGCGCGGTCACCTTCATGGGCCTCCCGTCACGCGCCTTCGAGGAGAACGTCTCGCTGCTGGTGGTCTGCATCGTCAGTCCTCTGCTGGTGCCGGTGCTCGTGCTCGTGCTCTACCCCGCCTACCGGCGCCGGGGCGTCACGACCTCCTACGAGTTCATCGGCCTGCGCTTCGGGCCGGCCGGGCGCACCGCCGTCTCACTGCTGTTCGTGCTCGCCCGCCTCGGCTGGATGGGCACCGTGATCTACGCCCCGGCGCTCGCCCTGTCCGTGGCCAGCGGCCTGCCCATGGCACTGAGCATCCTGCTGATGGGCGGACTGGCCACGCTCTACACCGTGCTGGGTGGACTCGCCGCCGTGATCTGGACGGATGTCGTGCAGTTCGCGATCCTCGTGACCGGGGCGGTCTGGGTCGCCATCGATCTGGTACAGCGCTCTCCCGAAGGGGTTCACGGCATCCTGCGGATCGCCGGCGAGGCCGGCCGGCTGCAGATCGCCGGCGGGGGACTGAGCCTGTATGAGATGAGCGGGCTGACGGTCGGGATCGCGTTCTTCCTGCAGATGCTGCAGGACTACGGGACCGACCAGGTGACCGTGCAGCGCATGCTGGCCATCAAGAAACCGGGCGGGGTCGTCAAGGCCACTATTTTCAACGCCATTACGGATGTGGTCATGGTCGCGCTGCTGCTCTTTATCGGGCTCGGCCTCTTCGCCTTCTACCAAGCCAACCCGCAGCTCGCCCCGACCGACGCGGATACCGTGCTGCCGCACTTCATCATGCACAGCCTGCCAGCAGGCGTCTCCGGCCTGCTGATCACCGCGATATTCGCCGCCGCGATGTCGAGCATGGACTCTGGCATCAACTCGCTGGCCACGGTCATCGAGAACGACCTGATCAGGCCATTCCGCCGTCAGGCGCGCAGCGAGCGTCACGATGTACGCGAGGCGCAGTTGCTGACGGTGGCGCTGGGCGTCCTGTCCACGATCCTGGCCTTCAGCATATCCCGCATGGGCAACATCATCGAGGCGTTCTCGACCTACATGGGGCTTTTCAACGCACCGGTGCTGGCGTTGTTCGTGCTCGGGTTCGTCTCGCGCAAGGCCCGCTTCAGCGCCTGGTGCATCGGCGTGGTCCCGGCGATCGCGGCCACGCTGTTCATCCGCCATGCCGGCATCCACTGGGTCTACTACTTCCCGCTCTCGTTCACCGTCTGCTTCACAATAGCCTGGCTAGTCAGCCTGTTCCAGAAAGCACCCCGACTCCAGCCTTGAATATGCCCGGCAAACCGTGTAGGTTTGTGCACATGATCGCTACCCACACGACGGCCGACAACTATTTCCGCGCCCTCTTCGAGGCTGGCCGTCAGGGAGATGCCCGCGAGGAGAGCTTCTATGCCCCCCTCGCGGATCTCGTGCGCGCGATGGCCGAACACCACGGGGCCACCGGACTGACGGTCACCACCCTGCCGAAACAAACCGAGGCCGGCAATCCCGACTTCCGCGTCTGGGACGGCCGAGCCCGCATCACCGGCTACATCGAGGCCAAGAAGCCCGGCGAGAATCTCGACCAGATCGAGATTTCCCCCCAGCTCAAACGCTACCTCCACACGTTCCCGAATGTCATCCTCACCGATTTCTACGAATTCCGCCTCTACCGCGACGGCCAGCGCCTCGCCCGCGTCGTCGCCGGTCAGTCCTTCGTCCCTGGCTCGCTCAAATCCCCGTCGCCGGTGCGCGATGCCGACGGGCTCGCCGACCTCTTCGCGCAATTCCTCTCCTTCTCGCTCCCCCGCCGCTTTACCGCCCGTACGCTGGCGGTTGAACTTGCCAAACGCACGCGATTCCTGCGCGATGAGGTGGTGGCCCTCGAACTGGCCGAGGAGGAAAAGCGAGGACGGGGCGATATCCTGGGGTTCTACCAGGCGTTCAAGTCGTTCCTGATCGCCGACCTCTCGCTTGAGCAATTCGCCGATCTTTACGCCCAGACCGTAACCTACGGCCTGTTTGCCGCCCGCACGCGCTTCGCGGGTGAGGGCTTCGACCGTCGTTCGGCGTTCGACTGCATCCCGCGCACGATCGGGCTGCTGCGCGACATGTTCCAGTTCATCTCCTACGGCGACCTGCCCGAAGCCCTCAAGTGGACCGTGGACGACCTGGCCGAGGTTCTCGCCGCCGCCGATGTCAAGCGTTTGCTCGATGAATTCTACCGCGAGGGCAAGGGGTGTGACCCGATCGTGCATTTCTACGAGACGTTCCTGTCCGAATACGATCCCGCCGAACGAGAACGGCGCGGCGTCTACTACACCCCCGAGCCGGTCGTCGGCTATATCGTCCGCTCCGTCCACGCCCTGCTCAAGTCCCGCTTCGGCAAGACTGACGGCCTGGCTTCCGAAGGCGTCACGCTGCTCGATCCCGCCGCCGGAACCATGACCTTCATCGCCGAAGCCGCCCGTCAGGCCGCTGCCGAATACGAGGCCAGCTACGGCGATGGCTCGAAGGCGGAATTCGTGCGCGACCACATTCTGGGCCGCTTCCATGCCTTCGAGCTGATGATGGCCCCCTATGCCGTCGGCCACCTCAAGATGTCGTTCCTGCTGGAGGAACTCGGCTATACGCTCTCCGACGATGACCGCTTCAAACTCTACCTCACCAACACGCTCGAATTCGAGGATCTCGCGCAGAGCGAACTCCCCGGTATGCGGGCGCTCTCCGAGGAATCGCGCCTTGCGGGCGTGGTCAAGAAGAGCCAGCCCGTACTCGTCATTCTTGGCAATCCGCCGTATTCCGGCCACAGCTTCAATACCGGCGACTGGATCCGCGGGCTGATCGACGACTACAAGCAGGTGGACGGCAAACCGCTCGGCGAGCGCAATCCGAAATGGCTGCAGGACGACTACGTCAAATTCCTGCGCTTCGCCCAGTGGAAGATCGACCAGGCGGGCGAAGGCATCGTCGCCATGATCACCAACCACGGCTATCTGGACAATCCCACCTTCCGGGGTATGCGGCAAAGCCTCATGCGGACCTTCGACACCATCCATATCCTCAACCTCCACGGCAACAGCCTCAAGAAGGAAACCGCACCGGACGGCGGCAAGGACGAGAACGTCTTCGACATCCGCCAAGGCACCGCTATCTGCCTGCTGGTGAAGACCTCCCCATCAATCAAGAATCGCAAATCGCAAATCATAAATCCACGCGTTCTCCAAGCCGACCTCTACGGCACCCGCCAGCACAAATATGACTGGCTCGATGCTCGTGATGTCACCACCACCGACTGGACCGTGCTCGAGCCCTCTAGCCCGACGTACCTGTACATCCCCCGCGACACCACCCTTGCGGCACAGTACGAAGCCTGGCCGTCGCTACCCGAACTCATGCCCGTCAACAGCATGGGTCTTCAAACACATCGCGACGGCTTCGTAACTGACATAGACCGAGCCGCACTCAAGCGCCGAATCGAAACCTTCCGCAATCCCGACTTCACCGACGCAATGGTCGCTCAAGCGTTCGATCTCAAGGATTCCACTGAATGGAAAATCAAGGAAGCGCGCGCGGCCATAATGGCCGATACGGAATGGAATTCCAAGCTGACCCGAATATCCTATAGGCCTTTTGACGTTCGCGACATTTGTTACCATCCGGCTCTTATTGACCGAATGCGAGACGATCTCATGCACCACATGCTGGATCCGGGTAACCTTGCGCTCGCAACAATGCGCCAGACGAAAAGCGATACATGGCAACATGCGCATATCACGGACAAGATGGCACCCGCTGTTTATGTTGAAATCAAGGATGGCTGCAATCTGTTCCCTCTCTATTTAGCCCCCGAGTCCAAACAACCTGAACAGAAAAAGACGCGGGGCAATCGCTTCACGCACATGATGCTCTTCGAGGACCAGGCACAATACGCGGTAAAGAGGCCGAACCTGAATCCGGAAATCCTCGAAGCATTGACTGATGCCTACGGCAAGGCGTTGTCCCCCGAAGCTGTTTTCCATTATATTTACGCCGTGCTGTACAGTCCGCCCTACCGTGAGCGTTACCGCGAATTTCTCAAGAGCGACTTCCCGCGTATTCCCTTCACCACCGATGCCGGACTGTTCCGTAAAATGGCCGTGATAGGACAGGAACTTGTCGCCCTGCACCTGCTCAAGAGCCCGCTCCTCGACAAGCCCAGTACCCGCTTCCATACACCCGGCGACAACCGTGTCGGCAAGAATGCCGCCGCCGGACGGCGCTACGACCCCGAGACCCGGCGCCTCTACATCAACCCCACGCAATACTTCGACAACATTCCCCCTGAACTCTGGGAAACCCGCATTGGCGGCTACCAGGTCCTAGACAAATGGCTGAAGGACCGTGCCGACCGCCCCCTCAGCCCCGCCGACGTCCGCCACTACTGCCGCACCGCCACCGCCCTCGCGCACACCCTCAAGCTGCAAGAGAAGCTGACCGCGCTGTATCCAAAGATGGAGGTGAACACGGTGGTTTTGGGGAAGGAGGTAGGATGAGTACGGGAGCGGAAAACAGGCAGAACCGCACGAAGCATAATGCGCCTGCTTTGGAAAAAGGAATGCGCGAGTTCGAGGAACATATCCTTATCAACAAACGTCAGGCGCATAATACCGTCGTCTGTTATTTGCAGAATATAAGAGACTTTGCAGGCTATATTGCGAGCAAAAAAGGAGGGGAACTTCAAAATTGGAGCCAAATCAATCAGTCTATTGCCGAAGCTTACCTTGCCGATTATCTTAATCAGGGAAAATCTCAACGCAGCATTAATTTACGCATAACTTCCCTTCGCATATTTGTCGATTTTTTGGTTTTGCGCCGAGAAGCAAACAACAATCCATTCTATGCCGTGAAGCACCTTAAACCAACCGCTACGCAACCGCTGATTCTTTCAAGTAATGACATAAATAGGCTAGTCAGCGCACCGCGTTGCCTCTGGATGGAAGTGTTAGAGAACAATCCGCCAAACAGCCAGACCGCACTCGACTTCGGGGAATATAAAGCAGCCCGCGATGAGGCTATTATCAGACTTATGTTCTTTGCAGGATTGAAAACCGGTGAAGTTGTGAGGCTCTGTGATAAGGATTATGATAGCAGCACTTCGCTGCTGAGCGTGTGTTCTGCTCGCACTGCAAGGACCATATTCCTCTTGAAAACCGTTGCGGCAGCAATTGCCAAAGCGACACATCTGAAGAAACTTTTGTTCCCTGGTGCGCAAGCGCTTTTTGTCAATAAAGACGGACAAACATTAGGAGCGAGATCTATAGAGCGTTTAGTGAAGGAATATGCAGTATATTATGGTGTTAGGGCAGACATAACGCCACGTGATTTGCGGAATTCCTTTGAGAGTCGACTTATCCGCGCCGGTGCCGATAGCAATTTGATTCAATATTTACTTGGACACGCAGACGCTTCGACAACGAAAACATTAATCGACCAAATGAGAATCTCTCTTCAAAAAGCAAACAAGGCTGGATAAATCTATAGAGATGTTTGTAATTAAATACGATTGATGAACAAGCGGTGCATGAGAACTACACCAATGCAAAGACAGATTTAGCAGTTTCACGGAATGGAGCATACCATGACAGACACGATCAGATGTGAGGCAAGTGAAAACGTTTCAACGAACCATTTGAGTAAGGGTTATCTTCAGTCTATTGGCATGTTGACACCTGACGGTCTGGCAAAACTCAGCGATATCAAGCTCGAGTTTATCAACATGCCCGAAGCTATTTCCCGCATCGTCGAATTTGCGGAGTCAGAATATGGCAAGCCCCCCATTTTTGCGATTGGTGCTATTACCGACCACGGGATTGTGCTGGAATATATCATCGAGGTAGACGGGAAAACAAAGGAAGATTGCTACTATTTTGTCCCCATGCACAACGTGGCCTGCCTGCATACCATGGACTATTTTTGTTGATGGTTGTAGGCGACATTGATCGGGAACAGACGGCTAGGGGCAAGTCATTCATCCGCGGATGCCACACTGCGATAGAATCGGGGAATAACATGGATAATGAAAAAGCACTGGCAGTTTTCGAGGAATTCAAAATCCGCCGCACCTACGACGAGAAGGCGGAAACCTGGTATTTCTCCGTGGTGGACATCGTGGCGGCGCTGATCCAGCAGCCGGACTACCAGACCGCGAGAAAGTACTGGAATAAACTGAAAGGACGTCTTCGCAAGGAAGGAAGTCAATCGGTGACAAATTGTCAACAGTTGAAAGCCTAATCCACCAGGAATGGAGCGGGTTATCGGTCAAGAAACACAAGATGATCAAGGGTCTTGAACCCCAGAATCTGCGCGATCACATGAGTGAGGCGGAACTGATCTTCACCGCGCTGGCCGAGCTCTCCACCCGCCAGATTGCCGACAGCGTCGAAGCCACCGGCATGGCGGAGAATGCCGATGCCGGTAAAATGGGCGGCGGCATCGCCAAGAGGGCGCGTTACGAACTGGAGCAGAAGACCGGTCTCAAAGTGGTAACCGGCGAGAACTTCCTGCCGCCAGCACAGCAGAAACCAAAGCTCAAGTAGGTCGTGGCACCCTTGCCCGACCTGCCGAGCATAAATACCGCCCAGCGCGGCGGCACTGAGGCGCGCGGGCACCGCGTCGCCTCTGTTGGAAGTCATCTGTATTGATCCACCTTGGCCATCAGGGCCTCCGCCTCTCTGGCAGATGAGAAGTCTGTGATTACATAGACTCCTCTTCCGCCGATCGCGTCCAAAAGCGGCAGGACTTCATCACGCCGGACACCGACAATCTGGACGGACTTGCCGGCATCAAGAATCCTCTTGTACATGCCGAACCAGCGGGCATGTCCGCCGCCTTCGACGCCGGACTGAGGTGTCCACTCTATGGCATCAAGTTCCTCAATAGACAAAAGGGTGTCGAGATGGCAGACAGCTTGTGTACCATCGAGATGATACATGGAGCTATCGAGCCATCGGCATTGTTGCGTCAGGCTTGGAACAACGAAGCGCTGGAACATGTCAGGAGAAAACATGACGCACGCATCGCATTGCACTTTGGCTGTCTTGCCTGGACCCCAGAGGCGAAACGCGCCGAATGCTGAACTTCCGTCGGGAAGTTTGATGATGTCGTAAATCCGTTGGTAGACGTCGATCCACACTTCATTGATCTCGGCGACTCTCTGCTCCACCCACTCGGGCCTCTCAATCATATCCATCAGGAGAGTTTGGGGGTCTCGCAAGGCAGCCAATATGTCCACGTTTTCGACAAGATCGGGGCATCCGACCAAGTACTTGCCCCTGCCGATCCTCGCACAGGCCTCAAGCGTTGCTCTTGTTACCTGCCACCATCGATTGGTTTCATCAAGACAGAAACGAGGAAGCTTGTCTGGCGACTCGCATTGGTCAATGCAGGGCTCGAACCACACGGTCTCGGGAGAGAATCCCGGCTCTGAACCAAGGAAAAGTGCCAGAGACCCCGGGCCGATGTCGGTGTCCGATATCGGCAACACATCCGCGGGAAAGGACTGGTGAGCGAGATGATGATGGTTTCGGCGGGCTCTCAGCTCTGCATCGAGGTACCGCTCTTGGACCGACCGCGATTTTGCCGGTGCATGGGTGTCTTCGTGAGGCGCACCCTCACTTCGTGGTGCTCCCCACATACCAAGAACCAGGCCTTTGCGGCTCCACCAGTCAACGAAATGCTGCTTGGTCTCTTCCCAGTTTGATTTCCACATGCCTACGTGTTTCTCCATTTCCAACGTTCAGCCCTCATGCGATGAGGAACCCGCGCCCGGCGCGGGTTCCGAAGTCGCATGCAGGGCTTGGTTGGGCAATCCTTTCAAGTGTTTCTCGACTTCCGTGGCGAGACAAAACTGCACCTCCGGCAAGATTGCCAACTTGATCCTGCGTGCTAGCGTCGCGCCCTCAACCTTGCGGAAGTCGAACAAGGGATTCCCGGCGAGATGCTCAGGCCAGAGGACTCGGCTCTTGAAGTCGGTTGAGTTGGCCAGACCTGTTATGACATCCGCTCCGATTTGCTTTCTCAGCTCATCCCTGAACGTGTCTGTTTCCTTCGCATACATGGACGCCTCAAACCAGTTCTGCCCTGCCACCATGAAGACGAAGAACCAGTCGTCCAGATACGGACCGTGATCGTTCGTGTACTCGCCAATGAGCACGATGTCTGCGACGGGGCACGTCCAGTGCCCGCAATGCTCGGAGTCGTAGTGGATGACGCCATCATCAATCCACAACCTCCCTGATTCATTCGGCTTTCTTGTCGTCTGCATTATTGATTCTGTTGCCCAACAGTACTTATTATGCCTACTTCATTTTATGTGACCCTGTGTTTCACCAGGGGTCAGGATAGTATTGCTGTAGATCGATTGTCAATCGCCTAAAGTACGCCACTTTAGATGATTAAAAGCGCTTCGAAAGGTGCCATCCTAGCTTCGAAGTAGGCTTCATGTAGATTGCCAGATAGGCTTTATGCACTCACCAACCTGCTTCTGAACAGCAGGCGAGACAACCCCGAGTCTTCCTGATGTAATAATTACAATTCGGGACTGGCCGGATCGGTTTCAGTCTCGGCGGGTGACGCGAGCGGCTGGAAGGCGGGGTTGATCCGGAACAGGCGCGCGTAGGCATCGAGAGGAAGGCGAAGGAAGGTGTTCGTGCGCACCCAGACCGCCGGTCCCATCACCACCCGGAATGCACGCCCCGTCAGGCCAAGCCGGTAGAGCGGGGCCGCACTGGCCAGGTAGAGCGAGAAAATGATCAGCGCGGACGTGGCCCAGCGCAGGCTCTGCCGCCAACGGAAATGCCGCCGGATGCGCAGGCGCAGCAGATCGGCATCCGCCGATGGCCGGTACGCGATCTCGGCCCCCAGACGCAGCGCATAATCCCAGTGCCCGGCGTCAACCGCGCCGCGCAGCCGCTCCACATCCCGCTCGAACTGGAGCCGGTCGAGCGATTTGCCCATGTCGTCGAAATCACCATCGAAGGCCAGCGTATCGTATTCCTCGATGTATTTGCGGACCTGCTCGTAGTTGTGCGCCTGCATCTCACGCTCGATCTCCGCCCTCAGTGCCGTCCGCCGGCGCAATGCCGTGTGCGCTTTCTCGCCCAGCTCGCGCACCTGATCGACCAGCCGCCGCCCGTTGACCCCCTGCGGACGGAACCCCGAGATATGGTGCTCCTCCTGCCCCACCAGCGCGAATTCCTTGCGCTCGATGTTCAACCGCATCTGCTCCAGCACCCGCCGGGCCGTCTCGTACGCCTTGGCATCCGCCCCGCAGACACCGCAGTACTGCGTGCCGAAGCGCGACTCGGAACCGCACTCGGCACAGAACTCGCCACCATCCCAGCCGCATTTGCCACAGAACCGGATCAGGGTTGGATTGACCGTGTCGCACCACTTGCAGCGCCAAGTGACTTTTCCCGTCGAGACCGTGGTGTCATTCGGGGTCTGCGCCATCATCAGCGCTGTCCGAAACGCCTTGACCTCCGTCCAGCGCTGCTCGCGATCAGTCTCCAGCGCCTTGACGATCTGCATGCGCAACACTTCCGGCAGATCGTTCTGACGGAAGTAACGCGGGTTCTTGCCGGTAATGCAGAAATACAGCAGCGCCCCGAGCCCGTAGACATCCGCCCGTTCATCGGCCAGGCTGGCGTCCGCCTCCTGCTCCGGTGCGCCGTATCCCAGCGACAGCATCTTCTCGCCCGGCTGCGTCAGGGGTGTCACCTGGCCGGTACGCACCCGCGCCAGCCCGAAATCGACGATCTTGGGCTCGCCGCTTTCATCCAGCAGTACATTTGTAGGCTTCAGATCCCGGTGAACGATGCCGCAGGAGTGCGCATACTCGATCGCCCGGCAAAGCTTCTCGACCAATCCGATCGCCAGGTCCAGCGCCAGCGGCCCTTCGCGGTGGACCCGGTCGGCCAGGGTGAAGGGCGGGGAGGGTTTGCGCCCAGGCGGATCCGATTTCGGGCCGGCAATGTATTCCATGACGATGAAAGGACCGCCGGCATCCTCGCCGAGCGCGTAGATATGCACGATGTGGATGTGGTTGAGGGAGGCCACGGCGCGCGCTTCCTGGAACAGGCGCTCCTTGAGATGCGGCTCGGACAGGCAATGCGCATTGAGCCGCTTGATCGCCACCACCCGGCCCAACCGGCGATCACGCGCCAGATACACGACGCCCATGCCGCCATCGCCGATCTTGTCGATCAACTGGTACTGCGATTCTAGCGCCGCCGCATCCATCCGACGGAAAACCGTCGAATTCCCGCCGGTTTCCGCAACGGCCGGAATCGTCATGCGCACAGTATGTGTCAACCCATCCTGCACGCGGTCGTCGCTATCTTCTTTCTCCGACATTTTCTCCTAACTACTTCCGCCAGTACCAGAACAACTTCGCGGCGAGCCCCAGCAGCACGATACCGAACACCAGCAGCAAGCTGGATGCCTCGGAACGGGTCAGCGAGAACCAGTTGCAAACCGTGCCATGCAGCCGCCGGAATGGCGAAAGCCAGTCCGTCATGATGAAACCGCGATATTGACCAGTTTTCCCGGAACCACGATGACCTTGCGGATCGTCACGCCAGCCGTCCATTTCGCGACATCGGCATCCGCCAGCGCCGCCGCCTCGATCTCCGCGCTCGTCGCCGACGGCGGCAGGGTCAGCCGCGCGCGCACCTTTCCATTGATCTGCACGGGTATGACCAGCTCCTGCTCGCGCGCCGCCGCCGCATCGGCCTCCGGCCAGCCGCAGGCGAAGATGCTACTGGCATGGCCCAGCCGCTCCCAGAGCTCCTCGGAGAAATGCGGCACAATCGGCGCCAGCACCCGCAGCACGACCTCCAGCGCCTCGCGCAGCACGGCCGGATGCAACTGGTCGCCCGCCCCGCGCAGTTGCGAGATCAGCTCGTTGCAGCGGGCGATCGCGGTATTGAACTGGAAGCCACCCTCGATCGCCTCCGTCACGCGCATGATGCACTGGTGCGCCTTGCGCCGCAACGCCGTGTTCACCTCGTCGAGACCGGCCGGCACGGGCGTACCCGCCGGGGCCATCGCCGGGATGCGGGCCATCACCAGGTCCCAGAGCCGGTTGAGCAGCCGCCAGGCCCCGTTGATCCCCGCCTCGCTCCAGACCTGCATCTTGTCCGGCGGGGCATCGCTGACCATGTAGAGCCGCACGGTATCGGCCCCGTAGCGGTCGAACATCGCGTCGGGATCGACCACGTTGAACTTGGACTTGCTGATCTTGGTCATCTCCGCGCGTACCGGCTGCCCGCAATGGGCGCACTTGCCATCCGCGATCGCATCGCCCTCGCGACGCCCGTCCACGACCTGGTCCTCGTGCAGCCATTTGTGCGTCTCGCAGTAGTAGGCCGTCTTGCAGACCATGCCTTGGCAGAATAGCCGCGTGAACGGCTCCTCGAAATCGACCAGGCCGATGTCGTGCAGTACCATGGTGAAGAAGCGGGCATAGATCAGGTGCATGGTTGCATGCTCGATACCGCCGATGTACTGGTCCACGGGCATCCATGTCCGCACGACCGCCGGATCAAAGGGGGCGGTATCGTTGTGCGGGTCGCAGTAGCGCAGGAAGTACCAGCTCGAATCGACGAAGGTATCCATCGTGTCGGTCTCGCGCCGTGCCGGCTTGCCGCAGGCCGGGCAGTCGCAATGCACGAAGCTCTCGCTGGCGGCCAGCGGATTGCCGTGCCCTTCGCGGAAGGTTACATCGCGCGGCAGCAGCACCGGAAGCTGGTCCTCGGGTACCGGCACCATGCCGCAGGTCTCGCAGTAGACGACCGGGATCGGCGCGCCCCAGTAGCGCTGCCGGCTGATCAGCCAGTCGCGCAGGCGGTAGTTCACCGTTCCCTGCCCATAGCCCTTCTCCGCCAGCCACGCGATGATGTCAGGCATCGCCTCGCGGTTGTTGCGGCCGCTGAACGGCCCGGAATCTCGCATGGTACCCGTGGCCGTGTAGGCCGCGGTCATTGCCGCGGCGCACAGCGGTTCGCCCTCGCGCTCGATGACCACGCGCACGGGGATACCGTACTTGCGCGCGAACTCGAAGTCACGCTGGTCATGCGCGGGCACGGCCATCACCGCGCCGGTGCCATAGCCCATCAGCGCGAAGTTGGCCACCCACAGAGGGACCTTGTCGCCATTGACCGGGTTGATGACATGCGCCCCGGTCCAGATGCCGACCTTCTCGCGCTCAGCCAGGTCGCGCGCGCTGGTACCCTGCCGCCGCATCGCGGCCACCGCCGCCAGCACCTCCGCCTCGCGCGCGGTGCCGCGGACCAGCTCAGCCACCAGCGGATGCTCGGGGGCGATACTCATGAACGTGACACCGAAAAGCGTGTCGGGCCGCGTGGTGAAGATGGGCAGCGGCGCACCGGTCTCGGCCACGGTGAAGTTGACCATGGCCCCTTCCGAGCGCCCGATCCACTCCTCCTGCATCGCCAGCACGGCGTCCGGCCATTGCCCGCGCAGCTTCGCGTGCCCGTCGAGCAGCCGCTGGGCGTAGCGGCTCATCGTGAAGAACCATTGCGACATGTCCTCCTGGCGGACGGCGGTTCCGCAGCGCTCGCAGGCCCCGTCGTGCACCTGCTCGTTGGCCAGCACGGTCTCGCACGAGTCGCACCAGTTCACCGGCGCGGTCTTCTTGACCGCCAGCCCCTGCTTGTAGAACTGCAGGAAAAACCACTGCGTCCAGCGGTAGTAGTCCGGATGGCTGGTGGCCACCTCGCGCGACCAGTCATAGCCCCAGCCTGCGCGCTTCATCTGCCCGCGCATGCGGGCGATGTTGCCATCGGTGAAGGGGTGCGGATGCGTCCCCGTGCGGATCGCCGCGTTCTCGGCCGGCAACCCGAAGCTGTCCCACCCCATCGGGGAAACCAGCGTATGCCCGCGCAGCCGCTTGTAGCGGGAAATGATGTCGCCCAGCGTGTAGTTGATCACATGCCCCATGTGCAGGACCCCGGAGGGGTATGGGAACATGGTCAGGCAGTAGAACTTGTCCGCCGCCGCCTGCGGGTCGGCAACGAAAAGGGCATCGTCGGCCCAGCGCTTCTGCCATTTCGTCTCCAGCGCCTGAAAAGGATACTTCTCGCTCATCATTCACCATCCCCGGCAGCCGGCCCCAGATACCGGTTGGCTACCCACTGCCCTTCATAGGTTTCGCCCGCGACAGTAGTATAGACCCCCGTGCCGGCCATCCGGTCGTCTTTCCATTCGCCCTGGTACCGGTCGCCATTGGCGAACACATACGAGCCGGTCCCCTGTACGAACCGCCCGTCCTTCCAGGTTCCCGAGAGTTCGCTGCCGTTGGAATAGCGGTGAACGCCCTCGCCATGCCGCTGGCCATTCTTCCATTCCCCCTCGTAGGCATCCCCGCTGGGAAGCGTCTGCACACCGAGCCCGTGGCGCGACCCCTTGCGCCACAGTCCCCGATAGCGCTCGCCATCCTCGAAGACCACCTCGCCCTCGCCATGCGGACGGTCCTTCACCAGTTCCCCGGTGTAAACGCCGCCGTCGGCCAGCGTGACCGAGACCGGCCCTGCCGCGGCTACCGGCTCCGGTGTTTCATCCGCGGGCTTGACCCGCTCGGTGATCAGCGCCTCGAACCGTTTACGGAAAGCAGCATTCTTGATCCAGAAAACCGGCGTCGTGCCGTTGGCCGCCTTGGCGAAGATATCCGCGCCGTTGGCAATCAGCGCCGCCATCACCTCGTAACCCTCCGCCTGCACCGCCCAGTGCAGCGGCGTCGAGTCGTCGTCGGCCTCCGCGTTGACCTTGGCCCCGGCCTCGATCAGGAGCGTCGCGACGTCCGCCGCGTTGCCCATCGCTGCCCAGTGCAGCGGGGTGTAGCCCTTGTTGGTCTTGATCCGGATGTCCGCGCCGCTCTCGATCAGCATGGTGACGATCTGCGTCATGTTGCGCCGTGCCGCCCAGTGCAGCGGGGTCGATCCGTTGTCCGCCATGCGGTTCACATCGGCCCGGTTCTTGATAAGGGCGGCAGCGACATCCGGCAGCCCGTACAGGGCCGCCCAGTGCAGCGGAGTCGAACGCCCCTTGTCGAGAGCCTCGACATAGAGGAGCGGTTCCTTGCGTATCAGCCGAACGGCCTCCTCGCTGTCGCGCGCCTTGATGGCAGTGAAGATCGCCTCGTTCGCACCGGACATATGCAGGCAGGCCAGCAGAGCCAGGGTTGCGATCGCCATTGTCTTTCGTCGTTCATGCATAATAGTCACCTGTTGGGACCGTCCTTAAGCGCGTACGGCCGAGTCCATGAAACCAATGCGGAAGTGTAAATCCTCCCGCCCCCGAATGCAAACCTAATGTCGGCATTGGTTAGCGGTTCTCGCGTTTCCAGCGGGCGACTTCGGCTTTGCTGCGCTGCATGTTCGGCCACTGCTCATCGTTGGCGATGTGCAGGAGCGCACGCGCGGCGAAGGCGGCGGTGTCCTGCAGGGCATCGACCCTGATCTTGTCGACGGTATCCGCCGCCATGTGCATGTAATGCTGCACCGGCGGCTCGACGTTTCCACCAGCCACCCCGGCAGTCGGCACGCGCTGCAGGATGAACGGGTAATGGTCGGAATGGCAGTGATGACGGTTCTGGTAACGGATCGGCTCCCCCATCGCCTCGGATAGCTTGGCCAGACAGGCCTCGCCCTTCGGGCATTCATGGAAACCCAGCCCATGCGGCTTGCCGATCAAGGGCGTGTCGCAGTTTAGCATGAAACGGGCTTTCTGCAGCTCGGCGGCATGGGCCTTGGCGTGGTAATGCGAGCCCAGCAGGCCGATCTCCTCGGCGGCAAAAGCGATGAAACGCACCGTGCGCTTGAGATACCGCCGCTGCCGCGCCAGCAGCCGGGCGACCTCCATGACCATCAGCACGCCGGCCCCGTTATCGTAGGCGCCCGGTCCGATCTCGTGCGAATCGAGGTGCCCACCGATAATGACCAGCTCATCGGGGTGCTCGCTGCCCCGCAGCTCACCCAGCACGTTCCAGGTGGTATCGGCCTCGAGCGTGGCATTGACCACCAGCCGCAGACGCAGTGCGTCCTTGGCATCCGCCGCCAACCGCTGGATCTGCCGCGCGCTCTCGTAGGCTACGCTGACAGCCGGAATCGCCCCGCCCTTGCCGTCCGCGACGGTCCCCGTATGCAGCATCATGCCCGGCTTCGGATTGCTGAGGATGAATCCGCGCGCGCCCAGGGCCGAGCAACGTTCGTAAAGCACTGTTCGATGCCCGGCGGCACCATCCGTGAGGATAAATCGACCCTGGATGCGACGGCGGTTGGCCTCGACGGCAGCGACCCCGCCATCGCCGATATCGACGATCCCGGCCGTGATGCCATGTTCCCCAGTCGCCGCGCAATAGGGCAGCGCATAGCAGTCGTAGTCCCGCCGGTCCGGCTTGAGCATCGCCAGCGAGGCCGGTGCGCCACGCCGCCAGGCGGTAAAGGCGAAGGGTTCAAGACAGGCATTCTCCAGACGATAGGCGCGGAACCGCTCGAGCACGAAATCTGCCGCGCGCCGGTAGCCCGCGGTCCCCGCGAATCGAGACCCGATCCCGTCGCACAAGGTCGCCAGATTCCGCGTCAGCTCGACAGCATCCGCCGCATCCTTCAAGAGTTGATTGTCTAGAGAGGATAGTTGCGAAGAGCTGAAACCGCTTTCCCGCCCGGCTCGCCGAGGACGGCTCGCCCTACCTTTCGCATCCGACGGCAACGGGTAGGGCGAGGCGTCCTCGCCGAGCCGCTGCTGTGTTTCATTCCTTTTCATTAATTCACCAACGTGACAGGCTTAGTCGATAACCCACTCATGCGCTGCGCGGACGGGGTGGCACCCGTCCCTCCAGGAAAAGGCTGCGCCAGTTACTTTCTCATGCACAGCGGCTCGCGAGGACGCTCGCCCTCCATCCGAGCAGACACTGCCTGATTATCCGGTCGGTATTTGTTGGTCTGCAGTCTTCCGTCTTCAGTCTTCAGTCTCACAGGTCCTTCACGCAATGCTGGAGACGGGCCGCTTCGGCGGCGAAGACGATCAGGTGCGATTCGAGCGTCTCGTCAGGGCCGGACAGGATCAGCGAGCGGTCGTTTTTCGCCACCGCCGCCACGAACCGCTGCATCAGCACGTAATCGCCGCCGCCATGGCCGCCGGTCACATCGGCCGCCCCGGCATCGATCTCAACCGACGTCCACTGGTCGGTCATGAAATCATAAACCTCGATCTTGTCGCCCGTGGCGCGAATCTCGCCCCGGGTGCCGAAGATATTCGTACGCCGGTGCCCGCCCTGGTTGAAACAGGTCATGGTGAACGAGGCGGTCTCGCCGCCCTCGAACTGCATGTTGACGACCTGGTTGTCCACCACGTCGTTGTCGCAGGCGTACACGCACCGGCCATAAGGCCCGTTGCGCAGCGCGTCCTCCAGTGCCTCTGCCGTGCCGAGCGGGTCCACGACGCTGTAGGGCCAGTACGTCTGCCCCTTGGCCAGGCGACCGCCATAGATCTTCTTGGCGGAATAGGGGCACGCCGCCTCCACCGCGCAATCGAGACAGCGTTCGGCAGCCCCTGCCGGACGCTGGTCGGCGCGGAAGTGCTTCAGCGTCCCGAAGGACGAGACCGCCGTGCAGCGTTTGCCCATGATGTAATGCAACCAATCGATATCATGGCAGGATTTTGCCAGCAGCATGAAAGAGGATTCCGCCTCGTTGCGCCAGTTGCCACGCACATACGAATGCGCCTGATGCCAGTATCCGACCGGTTCCAGCCGCTGGATGCACACGATCTCGCCAATGGTTCCCGCATCGAGGATGCGCTTGAGCGTCTGCGTATGTGGCGTATAGCGCAGCACATGCCCGACCGCCAGCATCACGCCGTTCCGGTTGACCGCGTCAATGATCGCGCGGCAGCCTTCCGGCGTGGGTGCCAGCGGCTTCTCCAGCATGATCTGGTAACCCTTCGCGGCAAACGCCAGCGCCGGCTCGACATGCATCGCGTCGCTGGTGCAGATCAGCACGGCGTCCGCGAAACGCTCGCGCGCCGCCATGGCGCGCCAGTCGGTAAACACGTTCCCGGCGCCAATCCCATGCGCCTTGGCCAACTGCGTCCGCTGGTAATCACGCGGTTCCGCCACGCCGACAACCTGCGCCTCGTCCGGGTGCTTAAGCGCGTAATTCGCATGCCCCGTGCCGCGGTCCCCGGCCCCGGCGACAATCATGGTCACTTTCCTGCTCATCTAAAGTCTCTCCTCATTGAGGTTAACATCCCGTAGCCATGGCCGCCAGGCCGTGGACCATCCATCCCGTAGCCATGGCCGCCAGGCCGTGGACCATCCATCCCGTAGCCATGGCCGCCAGGCCGTGGACCATCCACGCTCTACGCGAGCGTGGCTACAAAAATGCCCAGCAGGCCACACCTATATCCACGCTCTCGGCGAGCGTGGCTACAAAGACGATTAGATCTTAAACGTCGTCGCCTTCTTGACGGCGTCGTACTTGACATAGGCTTCCTTGAAACGCGCGTAGTTCGCGCGCGTCTCGAACACCTGGCTGTCATCCCATAGCACACGCCAATCGCCATCGGCCTCGGGCCACAGGAAGACCTGCCCCCAGATCAGGCGGTTGTTGGCATCGATACCCGGATGCGCCGGGGATCCGTCGCCCGAGATGCGCAGCATCTGCGCCGGCGTCAACAGGTCCTTGACAGCATTCATGAGGTTGTCCTTGATCCAGTCGGAGCGGGTCGCCATCGCGACAAAGCCGCCGCTCTTGTTCTCGCGCTGCACGGCCCAGCCCAGGCAGACCCGCGGCGGGGCCACGCCCAGCTCGGAGGCAATCTGCTGGATCACCGCATCGCGCATGTCGGCGCGGTGTTCCTTGAAGGTGTCGCGCGCCGGCCGGTTGGGTGAACCCAGTGCCATGTAGCCGGTGCAGACAATGCCCTCCGACTCGAAATAGCGCCGCAGCTCGGTCTGCTGCATCAGCGGGTGCATCTCCATCTGGTTTGCCACCGGACGCTGATCCGCGGGCACATCGCGCAGCAGCAGCCGCATCGTGGCCTCGGTGTGGTTCGAGGTGCCGATGTCGACAATCTTGCCGGCCTTCTTCAGCTTGACGATCTCGGCCCAGGTCTCCAGGAACGCCTCATGGATATAGGGCACGGCATCGGGATTGCGGTGGTCACCGGTGCAGCCGGGCGTGTGCACGTTGGGCCAGGGCCAGTGATTGAGGTACATGTCGATCTTGTCGACCCCCAGCGCCTTGAGCGTCGAATCCAGCGCGGGCGCCACATCCTTCGGGGCCATGTGGCCGTTCCAGAGCTTGCCGGTGATGAAAAGCTCGTCGGCCGACTTGATGTAGCCCTTGCGGATCGCCTCGCGGATCGCCTCGCCCACGACATCCTCGTTCTCATAAGCACGGGCGGTATCCATGTGACGCCAGCCGAGGCGGATGGCCTCCACCGTGGCGTCCTTCATGTACGCCTGCGCCCAGTCCGAGTGGAACGTGCCGAACGCCGCCACCGGCATCATCACGCCGCTGCGCAGCCGCACCTGGTGCACTGCCGCCGGATCGATCCCGGCAATACTCGTATCAAAAATCACCTGCTCATTGATTACAGCCATGGTCACTCCTTAAACCAGATCAATCATCACTTTCATCGTCTTCTCGCCTTCGGCGTCGATATACCGGTAGGCGTCGAGATACTGTTCAAACGGGAAATGCTTCGACATCAGCGGTCCGAGCTTGATCGACCCGTCCGCGATCCAGCTCACGGCCTGGTCATAATCCTCATGACGGTACATCATCGTGCCGCAGACGGTCAACTCGTGCTCGCACAGCACCGACATATCCACCGCTGGCGGCTTCGAGAACACCGCCAGGATGACGATGCGGCCGCCCTTGTCGATGCGGCTGACCAGCCCCGACAGGCTGGACTCCACACCGGCGGCATCCATCGCCACATCGAAGCCGTCATTGCCGAAGGCGCGCTTGACTGCATCCTCCAGCGTCTCCTGCCGGACGTTGCTGACCACGTCGATCCCCACCTCGCGGGCCACGTTCAGCCGATAATCGCTGATATCGGTGATCAGCACCCGGCGCGCACCGCGGATCCGGCAGGCCTGGGCCGCCAGGTTGCCGATGGGGCCCGCTCCGGCCACGACGACATTGCGTCCGGCCAGGTCCCCTGCCCTGCCCGTCGAGTGAACCGCCACCGATACCGGCTCGACAAAGGCCCCCTGGTCATGCGTCAGCTTGTCGGGCAGCGGGACGATCTTGTCCGCCTCGGTCACGAACCAGTCCTGCGCGACCCCCGGTGCCTGGAAACCCCGCACCTTCAGCATCTCGCAGACGTTGTAGCGACCCTGCAGGCAGGGACGGCACTTGCCGCAGACTTCCTGCGGCGTGGCGGTGACCTTGCTGCCGACCCGGACGTTCTTGACCCCGGCACCGACAGCATCGACCACCGCTGAGAATTCATGGCCCTGCACGACCGGATACGGCGTGAAAGGATGTTTACCGTGGTACACGTGCAGATCCGACCCGCACACCCCGATACGGTGGATACGCAGCAACACCTGCCCCGGTCCCGGTACCGGTGCCGATACCTTACGCAGTTCAATCGCGCCCGGTGCCGTCATGACCGCCTGTCTCATCAGAAACCTCCTTATTCACTTTAACTCAGACTACTGAAGACTAAAGACTCAACATCCAACAAATCAGACTGAAGACTACAGACTACAGACTGTAGACTCAACATCAAACAAACACCGACCGGCTCGCTGCGCTGCAAACCATTGTCACGCGGCTCACCGAGGACAGTTCGCCCTACTTTTCTGGCCGCTGCTCCGCACGGCTCACCGAGGACGGTTCGCCCTACCATCGCTCAACGGGTAGGGCGAGGCGTCTCGCCGAGCCGTTGAGCATGAAAGTGTGACTGGCCAAGCCATCCCCCATCTGCCCCGCCACTACTCCAGGCCGCCAACACATTCCCGCAGCCGTGTTACCAGCTCCTCCGGTGCCTCGCACAGCGGCGCGCGCGGCGCCCCCACCTCGAAACCCTTGAGCCTGCAGCCGGCCTTGACCAACTGGGTATAGCGTCCGCTCTCCATGTGGCTCAGCAGCGGCAGCATCTTGAAATACAAGGCCCGCGCCGCCGCGTAGTCCTGCCGGACAACCGCCAGCTCGTAGAGGCGGACAAAGCTTTTCGGCGTGACATTCGGCACCCCGCTGACCCAGCCGCGCGCCCCGAGCATGAAACTCTCGAAGGCCAGCGTATCGCAGCCGCAGAACACGCCCAGCTGATCGCCGCACAGCCGCAGCAGCGAACTGACGCGTGTCATATCGCCCGTGCTGTCCTTGATGTAGCAGACGTTCTCCAGTTCCGCGCACAGGGAAGCCACCCACTCCGGCCGCATGTCCACGCCTGTCCGACCGGGATAGTTGTAGAGCATGATCGGAATGCCGATGGCCGCGTCGACCGCGCGGAAATGCGCCGACAGCTCGTCCGGTGCGGGCAGCGAGTAATACGGGGCCGCCAGCAGGACGCCGGCGCAGCCGAGCGCCTCCGCCTGCCGCGCATTGGCCACAACGTCGCGGGTCGCGCCCGCGTTTGCTCCCGCCAGCACCGGCACCCGGCCGGCAGCCGCCTCCAGCGTGACCCGCAGCACCCGCTCGCGCTCGTCGTTCGACAGCGCGTAGTATTCCCCCGTGCTGCCCAGCGGGATCAGCCCGTGCACGCCGCACCCGATCAGATGCTCGACAAACGCCCCCAGCGTTTTCTCGTCAAGCGCCCCCGTCGCCGTCATCGGTGTGACCAGCGCGGTGTGAATGCCACGGAAATCCCCGGGCAGTGAACTCGTGTTTTTGTTTGTTATCATGCCAGGTGCATCCAGACGGTCTTCAGTTCGCAGTACTGATGATGCGCGAAGATCGACTTGTCGCGTCCGAAGAAGCCGCTCTGCTTGAAGCCGCCAAAGGGCGTGGCGGCATTCCCTTCCGAGAAGCAGTTCACCGAGACGGTACCGGCCCGGATCGCACGGGCGACCCGGTGAGCGCGACTCAGGTTCTCAGTATAGACGGACGCTGTCAGCCCGTAATCCGTATCGTTCGCCAACGCGATGGCCTCCGCCTCGGTCTTGAAGTCCAGGACGGCGAGCACCGGTCCGAAGATTTCCTCGCGGGCAATCGTCATCGACGGCTTCACCCCTTCAAAGATGGTCGGCTGCACGAAATAGCCACCCGTCTTCAGCAGGGTCCGCTTGCCTCCGAGGATGACCTTGCCGCCCTCGCGCTTGCCGGTCTCGATGTACTCCAGCACGCGCTTCATGTGGCTTTCGCCGATCATCGGACCGATCTTCGTGGCCGGATCCAGCGGATCCCCCACGATCCATTCCTTGCTGAGCTCAACCATGCGTGCCAGGAGCTTCTTCTTGAGTCCGCGCTGCACGATCAGGCGCGACCCGGAACTGCAATTCTCCCCCATGTTCCAGAAAACCGCGCTCAAGGCCTGGCGGGCTACGTAATCGAGATCCCCGGCATCGTCGAAAAGCACCTGCGGGTTCTTGCCACCCAGTTCCAGGACAATGCGCTTGAGATTGGATTCAGCCGAGTATTGCAGCAACTGGCGCCCCACCTCCGTTGAACCCGTGAACGCCACCGCGTCCACGTCCGGATGACGACAGAGCGCGCTGCCGATCACGGCACCGCCTCCCGGCACCACATTCAGCACGCCGTCCGGGATACCGGCTTCAGTGGCGATCTCCGCCAGGCGGATCACGCTCAACGAGGTCTGCCCCGCCGGTTTCAGGACGACGCTGCTACCCGTCGCCAGGATCGGCCCCAGCTTCCAGGCCGCCATCTGGAACGGGAAGTTCCACGGCAGGATCGCCCCGATCACTCCCAGCGGCTCGCGCACGATCATCGCCACCTTGTCCGGGCCGGTCGGCACGACCTGGTCAAACTCCTTGTCGACCGACTCCGCATGCCAGCGGAAGCATTCCACCGAGTCAGGCAGGTCCATCGTCATGCAATCCGAGATCGGCTTGCCGGCATCCAGGCAGTCAAGCAGCGCCAGTTCGCCTAGATTCTCCTCGATCAGGTCCGCGAAACGCAGCTGGACCTGCTTGCGTTCGGACGGGGACCGCCGCGACCAGACGCCCTGGTCAAACGACCGGCGTGCCGCCTTCACCGCCGCATCCACATCGGCCGCATCGCAGGACGCGATATCGGCCAACGGCTTACCGGTGGCGGGATTGATCGAGACAAAGGTCTTGCCGGATGCCGAATTGACATAACGGCCGTTGATGAACGCCTGCGTACGGAATTTCAATCCGGCAACCGCCGCCCGGATACTTCTGGATTCAAGTTCTATCTTCATAGCTGAGCCTCCTTATGTAATTTTCGTGCCTTCAAAGGTACAACAGCCCTTGACAGCCTGAATAGAGCGTTAATGCGTCGAGTATATTCACTCTTTGCGACATGTATCGACGACACCCAACAAATACCATCCGCATCGCACTGGAGAAGGAACGGGTTCCACGCCGTCCGCAGCGTTGTCAGGCAAATAGAAAGGTTAAAGGATCCCCAAAGTGGCGGGAGCATCTTGCTCCCACAGGGGAGCTGGAAACTCCCCCCACCATCCTCAACTTTTGAACTTCCCGCTTCATTCCGACGCCTCTTCCATCTTGGCGAAGACGGAAACCTTGTCGAATATGGATCCCAATTTCGACTTCAGTCGTCAGCTGTCGATTGCCGATGACCCTAAATACCCGAGACGCCCGGGGGGCGGCTAATGGATGACCTCAAACACCTCGAAATAGTAATCACAGTCCCCCGCGACGACGCCTCCAGGAAAACCGGCACGGGGGTCACGGAAACAGCGTTTTTGGGGAACTCTTCGTCAGGTGACCATATCGCATCGCCTTGCGGCGTGGTTTCCATCACCAGATGCGTGGCAAGGAGCGTGGCGCTAGTGGCGTAGGCGCTCAGGTCCATTATTCCTTCATTCTCACGCCAAGCGACAAATACATCCGGCTTCGCGGCGAAGCTGAAGCGATACAGGTAATTGTTGGTATCCGCTTGTTGGATTCGCGTGGCACTGGTAAATCCATCCAGTTTCTCCACCATCAGGCGTGTCGTGTGGTAGACGGGCTTTACCATGGAATTGGTCGTGTACAGTCCCATATAGCGCCAGATCGGCAGGAAGTAACTAGGCATGTCATGGCCATACGCGATGCTCACTCGTTCTATGCCGGCAGCAAAATGACCCACAGCCTTTTTCACCAGCCATTCAGGATGTTTGGCATTGTATGCGGCTATCGTCGCCGCATCGCCCTGATCGAGCCCCTGCAGCAGGAGTAGATCTTCAGCCGAAGCATTACCATTGCTCGTGACAAGGTAATTACTGGACATGTCGTCCACCCAGATGGGCCGGTCATACGCGCCGTTGACACCCGTAGCCATGCGGTTCCGGTACCACGCCACCAGATTCCCGGAACTATCGTAGGTTCGTCTGCTGTCATGATGGACCGTCAGGATATCGAAGCTCGGAGCCCCAGGATCTTCCTGGGACAGCACCCCGACGACCAAGTGAAGTTTCCGGGACCAGAGGCGAAGGATGTCGTCACTCACATTCGGAAATGCCTCTTTCAACACAGCAAAATCCACCTTGGCGGGGTAGTTGGTGACGATCATTTGAAGGTATTCTTCCGGTACTTGAATCAAGCCGCCCAAGTTATAACCTGCCGAAAGAACTTTTACATCGCGCCCCGGATTCTCACTGTTGAACGCCTGCACGGCATCGTAAGCCAAACGGAGGGCCTCGATATAGCCGGGCACATGCACCCAAACGTTTTCCGCCTCGTTTTCTATCTGAAGATGCGTAATCTGAGGAGTTATCTCCAGCAAGTGCGTTATGAAAGCCTGCCAGGTATTGGTGTACTCCGGATAGATGCGTATGAGCCCAGGTTCCTGATCCCCGGTCTGAGGATTCTGAACCATTATGTTGGGGTCCCGCTCGATTGCCCACGGCGTTTCTAAAAATTCAAGCGTGCATACAAGACCCCGATCAGTCGCATCCAGCTCGTCCAAAAAGGCCGCCCACCAGGAGTTAGAAGGGAAAGGTACGTACACGTTGACCCCGTTAACTGGCGGATTCGTCTGAATACTTCCCCAGTTTATATAGGCAATGCCTTGAGCCGCGCTCAGGCCGTCACCGATCAGGGCAATCTCGGGGAGAATATCAGGTGACGGCGATTCAATGGCAAAACGACGCGGGAAATCCGCCCCCATCGATGAATGGTAAGCCAGCAGCATCGCCAGACACGCAAACAAAAGACAGTGCCGTTTTGTAACCATCTTACACTTCGCTCTGCATCAATAACACTGCAATAATATACTATTGCAAATACTAACACAGCAGCCGGAAATTGGGAAGTGAATAAATCTACGACCGAACCATGTGCGCCGCAGAGCTGTCGGTATTGCTCTGGGAGACGAAAGGTAAAGAACAGTGAGTTCGGTGCCATCACGTCTGGCCATTCCGGCCTACCCCCGGAAGCCCGTGGTTCATGTGCCGGGATTGGGGATGGATGCAATCGCGCCGCTTCCGGTATCCCACAGCAGCAAATCTGGTGCCATGAGTGTGTTGCTGCAGAGAAACCGGGTTGATCCCACCTTGCGGTCGTGCCGGAGGTGGAAATGGCCAAACACCCAGAGGTCAGGCCGGACCTCGAGATGGTTCCACAGTCGCGTGAGTTCCGCGTCGCCGCAGTCATGTTCAG
>CAZZBA010000014.1:0-30476 GCA_964652765.1 uncultured Victivallales bacterium
ATAGCCGGGAAAACTACAGGTTGTGGCTGGTTGAGTCAACTGCATACCCAGATTTCATTATTCAGGTAGATGGTGATTGAAGAAATTCTGTTCCTGGTTATTCAAGTTATTCGATTCGACTCCGGAGTTCTTTTGTTCCTTTGCCCAGGCCGCAAGATCCGCTTTTAACGCGGCGGCGATCTCGGGATGTTGCTGTATACGGTTTAGCTTTTCATGCTCCGGGCTTTCCAGATCAAAGAGATACTGGCGGGGTCCAGCCTGTAAATACTTCCATCTGCCCTTGCGGACGGCCGATTGATTCCAGAAACGCCAGAACAACTTCTCATGCGGTGGTGAAGGGTCGGCTCCCGTCAGGTGCGGGATGATATTGACACCATCAAGCCCGGGGACCTTGGGTAATCCGGCCAAGGCCACAGCTGTAGCACCGACATCGAGAGAGATCACCGGATGGTCATACGTCTTGCCTGCCGGTATTGTACCCGGCCAAGCCAGAAGAAACGGAACGCGAATACCACCTTCCGTAAGCATGCCCTTCTCCCCGATCCAGGGATCGTTACGTGAACCATCCCAACCAGGACCATCCCCCGGCTCGTCCGGCATAATTTTCTTGAGGGGTGCCCCATTATCACTGATAAAGAATATCAGCGTATTCTGTGATAGCTGATGTTGTTGCAGGCGATTGCGAATCTGCCCGACGCCATCGTCAATCGCCGACAACATCGCGAGCGCCATCCGCCGCCGCCGCGGCATTTCCTCGGGAAAGCGTTGCAGGTATTTGTCGGCAGCATCCAGCGGAACGTGCGGCGCGAAATAGGCCAGATACAGGAAGAAAGGCTTGTCATGATGACGATCAATAAACGCTAACGCGGCATCCGTCTGGATATCGAGGCGATATCCCTTGCTGTTGATGTTATGCGCAGGCGATACATCCTTGCCATTCAGATCATACGTTGCCCAATACGTATTGATTTGACCACAGAATGTATCGCTAAAACCCCGAACATCGGGAAAATAGGGTCGCTTCATCTTGCCTGGAATGTCAACAGCCTTGTCACTAGCCGGGGTCGTAATGTTCTCGCGAATCCAATCCTTTTGCTCGTGATTTGGATCCAGATGCCATTTGCCAACCATGCCGGTGACATACCCGGCTTTCTGCATCCGTTGGGAGATTAGTGTCTCATCCAGTGGCATGGGGATGGATCCATTATGATCAACGCCGAACCGAGTCTGGTAACGACCCGACAGAAGCCCTGCCCGCGAAGGGATGCATTGGGGGGCGGTACAATAGCCACTCGTGAAGCGGACGCCGTCTGCTGCCAAATGATCAAGATTCGGGGTTTTGACATCTTGCAGAACACGCTGGCATCCCAGGTCTGCATACCCTTGATCGTCTGTAAAGATCACGATAATGTTTGGTTTCACGGGTGACTCTTGTGCATATGCCGCCGTTGCTGCGGTCAGGCATGCCAAGCTGGCAAGGCAGGCTTTTGTATCCATGTTAGGCTCCAGTATTTCAGCATTAATTCCGTGTGAATTCGCGACCGGGGATCAATCGCGATTCAAAGGCCGCCAGCATGGCTTCGTGTTCGGCAAGCGTCTCGCGATAGTTCACCTCTGCCGCCAAGTTACGCATTTCCCAAGGGTCGTTGAGCATATCGAAAAGCATAACCTTGTCATCGCGCTGGAGCTGCTGCCGATCCTCCGGCAGGAATGGGGTAGGTTTGCCATCCAGCGTACGGTAGTTCTCGTTGACAAATGCCCGGTCCTTCTGCGGGACGTCCTTGTAGCTCATGACATACTTGTAGCGCTGGCTGCGCACAACGCGCCCCGTTTCCTTCAGCTCGATGAACAGGTTGTCTCGCCAATCCGTGCGGTGCCCCTCTAGCAGCGGACGCAGGCTCAAACCACGGCACTCCGCAGGGGCCGCGATGCCTGCATAGTCACAGACCGTGGACATGATATCGACCCCGCTGACCAGATGCGTGGTATCGATCACGTCCTGGCGTATCCCGAACTTCGGGCCGTACGCGATAAAAGGGACCTTGACCGACTCGTCATAAGGATGCCACTTCGATATCCTGGAATGCCGCCCTACCCCATCGCCATGATCCGAAGTGAACAGCAGGATCGTGTCGTCGTCCCGGTCGCGGATCGCACGCAGCAGCCGTCCCACATTCCGGTCCAGCCGCTCGATCATCCGGCAATAGTCATAGATATAGTTCCGCCACTTCATGTCGCTATATCCAACGGCGCTTGGCCAGATCTCAGCAAAATCATATTTCAGATTCGGCGGCAGTGGCGGCAGCTTGCCGTCGAGTGAGAAGAAATCCGAGTCACGGGTCCGCCCGTTATCGAGATCGCCTGTCCAGAAACAGATATCGTGGGGATCCATGAACCCGGCAACCGCGAGAAACGGCTTGTTGCGATCATGGTTGCGCACATAGGCCTCCATTCCGCAGGAGACCCCGTAATCCATGTGCCGCCCCCATGTATCCGGTCCGCTGGGCAGCGTATCGAATCCGGGGATCTTGCGTGGCCCGGTCACACACGGGTTGTTCCATGGGCCACCGGCATGCCATTTGCCACAATACACACGATCATAGTTGGTATGTTCCTCGAACCACTGTCCCATGTTAGGCACGGATTGATCAATGCCCACATTGTTGATCACGACCCCGGTCTCCAGGGAATAGCGGCCCGTGAACATGCTGGAACGTGCCGGACAGCAGATCGGATTCGTACTGTGCGATTCCATGAACGAGACACCGCTGCGGACCAGCTCATCCAGATTCGGAGTATCCACCCAGTGGCACAGCCACGATGGATTCTCGAAATGACGTTTGTAAGCTCCAATCGCGTCCATGACCATCTGATCACAGACCGTGATCAGGATATTGGGTGCACCCTGCGAGCCTGCAACGCTGCCGGCAAGCGCCATCGCGGCCCGAACAGGAAACTGGCCGGTTGCCGCTGCCGCCGCCGCTACACTCGTCGTCTTCAAGAATTGTCTCCGTGTCATGGTGTTGTCCGTGGTCCTTGGTCTGTGGTCTGTAATACCAGCAATTGCATATCGCCCAGATATGCCAGGACACGGCCTGAGGTGTCGGCATAGAACACTCCCGGAATCGTGGCGATGCCGGTATGCTGATAAACGATGATGTCGATTTTGCCGGTGCCCGTCTTGACCTGCCGACGTTCACGAAAGACAATCCTTTGCTCGGGACAGGGCTCATCGTACTCATCCAGCATGGTAAAGGTCATTTCCTTAGTCTCCTGCCTCGCCATACGCCCGACTGCATCCAGCAGGCACCACTTGCAAGTATAGGGGCCTGGCAGTTCCAATATCCGCCTGGCGCTTCCTTTCGTCAGCGTGAGAACCCCATCGCGAACCGCGGCCTGCAAGGTGATGCCAGACTTCAGATAGGCAGGATCGCCGGCTATTTTCGCGATCCTGGATTCCACGGACCACGAGACCGGCGTGCCCCATGCATCGGCCGTGCACTGTAGATCGGCTAGCGTCCAGTACTTGTAGTTCTGCGGGCACTTGCGGAAGCTCACAATCCGCAAACGCCGGTCGGGGCTATGCTCAACCGTTACCCCGCCCTGCGACCAGCCCGCCTTGAATGACGTGGCGTCATCATAGACATGCGTCCAATGCGCATCCGGATCGAAAGCGCCACTAGGAGGCGTCATCTGCGCAAACGTCTTTACAATCAGGGACTCCGGCGAATCCAGATCCTGCATAATCGTTGAATCCATAAAAATTGTTCCGTTCATGTCATTCAGAAACGTGCGTTGATACTACCTCACGCCACCGCTGTACGCAACCGCATTATCTCGACCACATAGTCATTATATTAAAGCGCACTCACGGTTTATGCATTATTGTTATATATCTTGCATCCATATGCATGGTCAGATATATATACCACGGCATGACCATTCATGGGCTTATCGGGGGGAACGATGGCTAGAAACACGGCCCTGCTAACACTGATTGCCATTCTTCTTTCGAGCGCAGTCGCTTCTGCGGTGGATACCATTCATTTTGCTACGGCGAATGTGAATTACCGCTTCGCGCTGGAGGAATTGGCGGCCAACTACGAGAAGATCCACCCCGGCGTCAAGGTGAACTTCTCGTTTGTCGCCCAGGAATTCGCGACCTGGATCCGGACACGCATGGCGGCCGGTCAAGATCTGACTCCGGATATCTACAATGCAAACATGACGCAAGGGTTCGGGCAATTGGGGCACTGGGTGGATCTGACACCCTACCTTCAAGCCAACTCCCCCTACACAGGGCATCCCTGGCAGGATTCCCTATATGAACCCTTGCTGGAGAAGTATTCAGAGGAGGGCAAGCGGTTTCAGCTGCCCTTTGACTACATTGACATCGCGGTATTCTACAACAAGGAGATTTTCTCCTCCCTGGGTCTTGATGAGCCAACGAATTGGGACGAGTGGATGTCGCACTGCCAAACGATCAAGGACAACGGCTATGTCCCGATTGCGATCGGGGGAGATGCAGATAGTTTCTGGGCAGGGGACATGGGATGGCTGGTCCGGCTGCTGGGGGACGCCTATTTGCGCAATCTTTTACCCGAGATCATAAGCCGGCCAGGCGATTGGGACTATATACCCGAGCGCAATGGCAACTGGCAATACAACCCGGGTGATCCGGACAGCGATTCGCGGGTTATTATCAACACCGAAAGGCTCTACAACGCCATTTTGGATGGCACGTTGGATTTCAGAAGCGAACGCTTTCAGCGGATCTATGCCCGCCTCCGGCAAATGATTCCCTATTTCCAGCCGGGGTTCATGGGGATTGACACCCGCAGTGCACAGGAACTTTTCTATACCCGCCGCGCCGCCATGGTGCTGATGGCCAGTCCCGAAGTCACCGGGCTCGCCTATATGTTCGACAAGATGGAGGTTGAAGACCGCTTTGAATTCGGAAATTTCTGGATTCCGGAAATTTCCGGCGACGCCCTTGCCTGCGGTCCGTTCCGCGGCGTCGGCGGGGGCGGGATGGTGCTGGCGGTCATGAAGAAAGACGATCCCGGACACGAGCGCAACGTGATTGATTTCCTGCAGTACATCACCACCCCCGCGGCTGGCCGGATCCTCATCGAGCGAACGCTTGAAAACGGGCAGGCGATCAATGGCCCCGTGTTGATCAAAGACGTGGAGCTGCCAGAGGCTCTCGCCGACAAGTATAAGGTTTTCGTTGGACACGGGTTAACGAAAATTAATTTCCGCGGCTTGGATGATGAACAGGAAAGCGTCAATGACTGGGTCGTTATCGCCCAGGAATTCCTCGGCGGACGCATGGCCCGGGAGCAGTTCGGCCTGGAATACAACAAGCTGATGAAGCGGGCCGTTCACCGGCTTTCCAGTCAACGCGGACTGGATCTGGATCCCACGACCCGCAATCTGATCCCGCACGTTGATGCTACGCGCAACCGCTGGAACCCGTTCGAGAACGGCTCGCTCATGCTGGTTATCATTGTGGGTGCCTTTATCGCATTTGCCACCTGGCATATACAGGGCAACCGTGGAATGCGACGGAAACAGACCCTGGTTGCCTACACCCTGCTGTTCCCGACATTCATCCTTCTAGCCACATTCAACTACTTTCCCGCACTGTCCGGCTTATATCACGCGTTTACGGAGTGGGAAAGCGGCAAGCCTGCCGTATTCAACGGGCTCGACAACTTCAAGACGCTGATGCATGACCGGGCATTCTTCATCGGTATCGGCAACATGCTGATCCTTCTGGCTGCCAGCCTGTTCAAGGCGATTGTGGTTCCGTTTGTCGCCGCGGAACTGATCCTGTTCCTGATGAGCAAGCGCCTGCAGTGGCTGTTCCGTACCCTGTTCCTGTTGCCGATGGTGGTGCCGGGCATGGTGACAATCCTGATCTGGCGGTTCATCTACAACCCGAACACCGGGTTGCTGAACCAGGCACTGACCAGCCTTGGCCTCGAGGAGCTTACCCGCAACTGGCTGGGTAATCCATCAACGGCCCTGGGCAGCATCATCGGGATCGGTTTCCCGTGGGTCGGCGCGTTCGGCCTGCTGATCTACCTGGCCGGCCTGCTACAGATTCCCGACAGCGTCTACGAGGCATACAGCCTCGAGTCCAGCAATATATTCAAACGTATCCGTCACGTGGATATACCGCTCGTCCGCGGCCAGGTGCGGATGCTGACCATCCTCACCTTTATCGGCAGCGTGCAGAGCTTCGAGACCATCCTGATACTGACTCGCGGGGGTCCCGGCACGTCCACCTATGTGCCCGCCTTGCGGATGTATTACCAGGCATTCAACTATTCCCATTTCGGCTATGGCGCCGCCATCGGACTCGCGCTTTTCTGCCTGATCCTGGCCATCACCATCATCAACATGAAAGTACTCAAGACCGCGGAGGCAACCTGACATGACCGGAACCCGATCCCGACTGGCCCAGGCCGTGGTCATCGCCAGCCTTGGCGTTCTGACCTCGCTCACCTTGCTGCCGTTCGTCATGACCTTGCTGTTGAGCCAGAAGACCAATAGCGAGATCATGCTCCATTTCTGGGCATTACCCCGTCAGCTTCATCCGGACTATTTCCTGGATGCGTTCGAGGCGATCAGGCCGTATATGTTCAATAGTATCATCATTGGCAGCGTCGCGGTTCTCGGCGTGGCATGGCTTTCGTCGCTCGGCGGCTATGTCTTTGCCCGCCTTGATTTCGGCGGGAAACGGGTCCTGTTCATCCTGATCCTGGGACTGATGATGATCCCCGGAATCATGACCTTGATCCCGAGCTTCCTTTGGTACAAGGAGTTCCCTCTGGTGGGTGGCAACAACTGGCTGGGCACGGGCGGCACGGGCTTCCTTGATACCCGACTGGTACTGATCCTACCCTATATCGCCGGCGGGCAGGTGTTCGGCATCTTCCTGGCCCGGACGTTCTTTGAAAGCCTCCCGGAATCGCTGTTTGAAGCCGCCCGGATCGATGGCGCTTCCGAATGGAAAACCTATTGGCATATCGCCTTGCCCCTGAGCCTGCCGATCATCGCGACCCTGGCCATCATGAATTTCACAGCCGCCTACAATGATTATATCTGGCCGCTGATTACCGTTTCGGACAAAGCCATCCAGACGTTCTCCGTCGGGGTGACCACCTTCGGCTCCGAATCCAACCTGGAACAGGGCCCGACCATGGCTGGTTTTGTCGTCGGTTCCATCCCCCTCATTATCGCGTTCGCCTTCGGCATGAAGTACTATGTAGAGGGCCTCACCCAGGGCGCGGTGAAGGGATAGGCGGCGGGCTTCACCACCGGCACAAGGCCGGTGGGATCGTAAACATCATGCATTCAATCGCGGATGCGTCACCAACACCAAACCTGAATCCCTCTTGTAGTTCATTTCGGTGTCGCTTCAAATGCATATGGAATTCATACACCCTACTCGTCAAGCCAGAGGATGCTGGTGACACCACGCGGATAATATTTACTGCCTTTGGCCACACCACTACTCATCTGGTCGCTCCATGCAAAGCGAAGATTCTCAGCCTTCAGGAGCCAGCCAACATGGGCATGGTCTGCCGTCTTGCGTGTGGCCGCAGAATCAAACCCTAGGATCTTGCGCGCCACAAACTGGCAAAGATAGATCTTTGAAAGCCAGCTGTTGTCTGCCGAACTCGACAATTTCCAGCCGCCATCGTCATACAGGCAGGTTCCTTTTGCGAGCACGGTTTTGGTGTGTGTCTTAAGTGCTTTGATCAAGGCACCGTAGGGACCGTCTTCCCGCAGTGCTGCCTTCTGTCCCAGGACGTATGGAAAAACCAGACCCTCGACGGCCGGGATAATCCGGGATGTGCATGCTTCACCCATGATGGCAGGAATATAGCCATCGTCCGTCAGGTGGGCGGCAATCGTCGTTGCTGCGCGCCTGGCCTGGTCGGTGGCAACGCTGGCTTCATTTTCATATCAATGCATGATGAAAACATCTGCCATGGCTAGATAGGCGGCCCATCCTTTGACAGCGATATAGACGTTGTTGCGGGCCTGGCCTAGCGATTCGTCGAGGCTGTCGTAGGTCGTGATCTCCGCACCGTCCAGCGTACGGGAGCTGTCCAGCGACATGACCCCGTTGCGATCAGGCTTTTTCGGATTGTCCCGGTTGAGCATGGACGTCAAGCACTTCTTGAAAACCGGCAAGTTGCGTTTCAGCCAGAGCTTGTCACCACTACCCTTGGCGTAAACGGCTGCGCACAGGATCCAGTTGACCAACTGTTCGTGCGTCATGTGGCTGAAGCATCCGGTCAGCCCCGTGAGTTCGTAGGATGAGAATCCCGGTTTAGTGAAGTGGTTCCGCACACCCATGTCATGCGTGAAACTGATGCCTCCCGGGTGGATGTTCTGGCCGCCCCGGAAATGCAGCTTGTCGGTATAGGAATAACGGCTGGTGAAGAGGTCCAGCTCGTTGCGTACGGTCCAGGGGTTCAAGTTCATCTCGAAGAAGAGCTGATCCACGGTCAGATCGAAGGTGTTCATCATGCGATACTCTCCCTCGTTGACAACCCAGACCGGTTTTTTCTTGTGCTCCAAAAGCTGCGTGGAACCGTAATAGCTGCGGATGGCATGCGCCATCATCCACCGCTGATCCTCGCTGAGTTGTTTCCGCGCCAGCAAGCGGTCGGCCGCTTTCGCGCGGGACTTCAGCCATGAAAAACTAGCGAGCGCCTCGGTGGCCACATCGCTGATCGATTTATAATAGCGCTGGTAGTAGTAGGTGCATGGCATTCCTGTCGTGACAACCCCACCCCGGTAAAAGCAGATCGCGAAGCGGAAGGTCGTCTTCTTCCCTGCCGGGACCTGGCAGAACATGAGCGCGGTTCCCCCCAGATGGAAGTTGTAGTTGAAGGCATGCTTTTCCTTCAGCAGGTTTCCGATCCCAAACCCCATTGCCGGGGTAGCCGACTTGCTGTCCGTGAAAATCCCAGTCTCCTGCCCTTTGGCAAAGCCGCGCATGCCTCCGGCATCTTCAATAATGTTGTAGGCATCGCCACTGCGGCCGCTGGCATAGCCAAAGAAGGCACGCCGCTCCCGACTGCATTGCGTATTGTCAATGGTAAGCTCCGCAACCACGGCCGGACACAGAACCTTCTTCAGCGTCGCGTCATCCGCCCCGCCTGGCTCCGGAACCCCTTCGGCCAGGGAATAGATGGTGAACGTCAAATCACCTGCAGACCAGCAGTCCGTGCCGAGCGCGAAGTCGCGCTTGATTTCCGATTGGGCAAACGAAGTGAAATAAGCCTGAGTCGCGTCCGCCTTTTTCGTGTGATCATAGCGGTGCGATTCATCTTCGGCGCCGGCATAGAATGGCAGCGACTCGTATGCGTTTCCCTGTCGCGTCTCAACCCCGACGTAAACGTTATCGTCCGCCGGCCCGCCCAGCTCAAGTCCAAGCCCCCCGTTCTTACCTAGGCACCCCAGGGTAAAGCTGCTGTGGGCACCGATCGGCGAGTGCAATGCATTGAAGAATATCGACATATTAACTCCTCTGTTCCCTTTTTCGCTCTGTCAGGAAATGACAGAACATTACTCTATACACTCAACAGAGCGGCCGCCACAGCCGCCTGAAGAAGTTGTTTCTGAAACCGACGCCCCTGAAAGAGACATCGTTACCGCCCAACCATGGCTTCAGCAAACGCCTTGCCGATTGGCCCCAGGATCTTCGCCGCACCGAGATAATGAAACCCCTGGTTCGAAGCACCACGCGCAATCACATCCTCTTCTGCTGTGCGGCCTTCACGCTTGCTCACCACCTCATCTAACCTGTGATCCCAGAACTGTTCAGTCAGGACAGACACGACATTGCCCTTAAACTCGGGCAGGGCAGCAGGCGCCGCCATAGCATCCCTGAACCCCTGGTGAATCGGCACGTAGCGAGGACTGGAATACAACGCCGTCGGACCGCCGACGCCCATTACACCGATCACAAAACGCATATCCGGAGCCTTTAGCTCCCGGCGCACATCACGAATCAAATCCGACAGCAAGTCGGTATACAAAGCATAACCACCCGGCTGGCCACGCTGCGGATAAGTGCCACCATCCGTCATGTCATTCCAGCCTTGGAACCACACGAATCCGGCAATTTCATATCCCGCCTGCGGGTTGTACTGCGGATGTACCTTGCCTGGGTCGGAGAGAACCTTGCGTACATGCTCTATCATGCGCGTGTAATAGGCACCCGCTGGCTTCGTCTCCGAACTCGCGCTGGGCGGACGGAAATCCGTATGCAGGGACTTCCCACCCCACGCCGTCTTGATAAGCAGAATCGGCTCACCGAGCATTTGGTGCATGTAAATCCCGAAGGTGTACTCCGGCCCGATCTTGTTGCCGTCCGCGCCAAAGCCAACTGTCAACGGACCGCTCTTTTCCGTAGGGGAACTACTTTTGTCTTCAGACAAATATGAGATGTAGACATTCTAGAGGACTCGGGGCTCGCCCTTCGAATCAAGCATATCCTTGAGGATCGATGCCGTCGCCGGATCCTTCCCCATGTAATCAAAGGTGGATCGATGTGCATGCCCTTGCATGTTCGACTGACCCGCCAGGATATAGACCTTGAGCGGTCCTGCCTCCAACGGATTATTCATCATTGTAAGCCCCAGAAGCACCAATTTCATCACGCCGTATCGGGTCATCCCGTCTCCTTGTTTGCAATGTTACAAACCACGCCCATTCCCCTACTCTTGCGCCGACACCCGATCAGCCAACCACCGACCGCCCTTCTTGATCAACCGCCAGGAACCAATCTTGTGCGCCAGCACCGCATGCAGCTTCACCTCGCTGCCGAGCCAGTCCAAAACCGGGCAACCGCCCTTGCCTGCCGTCTCCTGCACCCGCACGATCCAACCATTGCCGTCCTGCGCCGGCTTGAGCGCCAAGAGCTGGAATGTCTCGGGCGTGAGCGATGCCAGGGAACCCGTGCGCGGCAGTGCCCCGGGATGCGGGGCGACCGTCACCGTAATCGGCGGCATCTCAAGCTCCGCAGCGAGGCGCGGCAACTCGCGGCCCCCCGGAGTCAGCACACACCGGAACCGGTGTTCGCCCACATCCGTGGCGGGCAGCCGATGCTCCGCATCCGGCGCAGTCTTTACATCGTTGGCATAGCGCGAGGCGCGCACCAGCGTGGCGCGCAACGCACCCTTTGTCAGGTCAAAGCAGTAGAGCGCGTCGCTGGCGAAACCGAGCTTGCCGCCACGCGTTCGCACCCAACGGCCGCCCGGCACTTCGCCTAGCTCGCCGCGGCGCACCATACCGCCCGGAACCTCGTACTCCGCAGCGGACGCACCGACCGGCATGACCAGTTTGAGCCGCGCCGAACGCTCGTTCCAGAAAAGCCGCACCGACACGTCCACCGCAACCCGCTTGCGGCAAAGCGCAAACGTAAGATCCAGCCGCGACGCACCACCTTCCAGCCGCACGCGGAGCGAGACTCGCTCCGGACCGGGCTCCACAACCTCCACCTGCGTGATCGACCAGGCGTGACGCACATCCGAGAGGTTCATGGCCTCCGGCAGTTCTTCCATATTCCCCCACGAGCCCCACGGATCGTCCACCGTGATTGCATGCAGGCCGACGTCACCGAAGACCGGCTTACCGCGCAACAGCACCTGCACCCCAGACGCGCCTGTCTCCGCAGTCACGGCATAAACACCATTCGTGATCGTATTGCCGTCCGCCCAGACCGGAGACGGCCTCTTCGGTTTCCGCGCGCCATCCAGCCATTGCATTTCAAACACGCTCCACCCCAGCGGCGGGAGCACCGCGGGAAGGATCACGCGCTTGCGCCACGCCAGCATCGGCATGCTCGTGTGTTCGGTGGAAATCATTTGATAGGCCAAGGGCTTCTTGTCCGGCCCGCGCACCTCCACCGGCAACTCGTCAGGCCTGTTGGCGTAGGCCCAGACGGGACGGTAATCGAGCATGCACTCCAGTTCAATCGGCCCACGGTACTCGTGCGGATGCGGATTGAACACGGCAAGAACGACTGGCCCCGGCATGTCCCCCTTGGGCAGCACCACGCGGGTATCCAGGTGCGCCGTGAGCGCGTTGAGCGAGGTATGTTCCACGCGGCTGGCTGCATGGACCGCCCCACCCAGCCATTCGCGCTGGTCGTCATAGGCGCGCTCGATGCTGCTGCCCGGCAGGATATCGTGGAAAGAGTTGAAGAGCACCGCTTCCCAGGCCGACTGAAGGTCCGCCGGTTTGCGTCCGAAGCGCGCGGCCACAATGGCGTCGACGCGTTCGGCTCGGTTCACCAGCGCCTCAGCCTTGCGGTAGAGCGTCTTGAACCCGAGCTGCGAGGCATAACAGCCGCGCAGGCAGAAGTTCATCTCGCCGTGGTGAACGGGAAGAAAGTCCTTGCCCTTCGTGCGGGCCTCCGCCCCAACTGCATCAAGGAGGCCGTGCAGCGTGGAAAACCGCACCTCGACCTCCGGATGCGCCTTGGCCCAGGCGTACACATCGAGAATATGCCGCCGAGTGGGCCCGCCACCGTGGTTGCCAAGGCCCAGGTACACGCCCACGTTGCGCAGATCCGACTTCCGCGCCAAATCCAGACTCCTGTCGAGGCGGCGCGGCGTTTCCTCGCGCTCCGAGCCATACCAGCCGCACGGTGGCACCCGGTATGACAGGATCCGCGCCCCGCCCACGCCTTCCCACCAGAACGCCGTCTTCGGCAACGGCACGAGATTCTGCCCCGGCCGGCTGAACGAGAACCCTTCCATGCCGGCGGCGGCCAGGATTTCCGGAAGCCCCGCGCTGTGGCCAAACGAATCGGCGGCCCACGCCACGCGGGGGGCGAAGCCGAATCGATCCCGGAAGTAGGCCTGGCCGAGCGCAAAATGCCGCAGTAACGTCTCAGTGGCCGTCATGTTGGTATCCGGCTGGATCCACGTGCCGCCCACCACATCCCAGCGTCCTGCCTCGACCATGAGCTTCACACGGCGGAAGGTGTCTGGATCGTGCTCTTCAATGTGACGGTAGAGCGCGGCCTCACCGCGCATAAAGGTCAGGTCCGGGAATTCGTCCATCAAGTCCAGCACGGTCCGGGTGGTGATGATCCCCTCGTTGAGTCCCTCGCGCCAATCCCAGAACCAGACCGGATCCAAGTGCGCATTGGGGAGAATGTGAAATACGTATGCAGTCTTCAAAAGAATTGTCCTTATACTTCCATTTCTATCACATGATTTCCATCACCACACGCTGATAGGCCTCAGCATGACACGGCGGCACCTGATTGACAAGACTATCACCATGTTTAAGAACCGCCGGCAACCCGGCTACAGACTTCCGGGATAGGGCACGGGCCATGCAAAGCGCCGTCAGATAACTGCCGCCAGCGCCAGCATGCCTTCCGTCAGCGTCATAAAGCTCATGCCCTGGATACCTCTGTTCAACGGCGTGCCAGACATCCGACACCGGAATGACAGGGATTCTCAATTCGTCCGACATGCTCTTAAAGGCATGATCAATGATCACCTGATTCCCGTGCATCTCCCTTTCGCACCAGGTCTTATACAACCAGACAGACCGATTTTCCTGCATCAGGCTCAGTAGCGCGATGACAGCATCCTTCAATTCCGGATGACCGTGAAAGGGATGTGTGGCCTGCTGAAGGATGACATGATCCCAATGCTCATACTGCAAAGCAAGCCGCGTTGCCGGGTTCTCCGAATGCCAGGTTAGCGTCTGCCCGGGTTGAGCAATCATACTGACATAGACCTCGCAACCCTGAGCCTTCAGCATTTCCCGACATTGATACGGCATACCGTAACCGTACGTATGACTATTGCCAATAAAGAGAATTTTCATGCTGCATCATGCCTATTCCGACAACACTTTCACAAAAAAACAGTCCCTTGCAAAGATCATGGCGTTGGTGCTGGCAGGCTGATCAAGGCGGGGGACTCTGTGGATACCTCAATGCGCTGGATCGCAGCCTCCACGGCTTCGCGTTTCTTCTGCCTGGCCCAATCCGGGAAATCATCCTCGCTGCGGCACCATGTCGCGAGCGCCCTCAGCTCCGGCAGTGTGCTTTTCGCATGAGCGCCGTAACTCTCAAGCATTCCCATGATCATCACCATGCGATCCTGGCTGCCCCACTGCTGCTGGTTCCTCGCATATTGCACCAGCAGGGGGATGCCCTCTTTCACACGGTTGGTGGTCAGAAGTCGCATGCCTTCGTCCCTGACTCCGGCGGCGAACATGATGCCGCTGGGCGCTGGCGCTGAGCTGGCACGTACAATCGACGCCAGAATCGGTTTGATTTGCTCGAACGTCAGGAGGTTGTAGACACTGGCCGTATTGGAACGGGCCTGCCCGTTTTCGTTTTGCAGAAGTTTCTCTATCGCGGGGAAGAGCAGACTCCGGTCCACGCCATCCAATGACCCAGAGAGAAGCCCCCTGTTGCCTCCCGCCCCATGTCTTGCGAAAAGGGCCTCGCTGATATACCGCTGCGTGATCTCGCGTGGATCGTCGGCATACGTTCGATGTGCCAGACGCAGCAGCTCGGGAACCGCCGGCCGGGCAGGCTCGCCAATGCCGGCGAGCGCGCGAATCACCCGGATGCGCAGCTCCAGATCCACTTCCTCGCTTGGCAACAGCGCCGTCAAGGCGGGCACCGCTGGCGCGGCCTGTTCACCCATGCGCTCAAGCGTCATGCAGGCTCCGTAACGGGCATGCCAGTGGTCATGCCCGGCCAGCATGCTCATGAGGCGAGGCAGGATGCCGGCATCGTCATTTGCCGCCAGTGCCAATGCTACCGCCGCCCTATGGCGCACGACGGGTGACCAGCTACACAGCCGAGCGAACAGTTCTTCTGGATCCCGACCAACGTACAGCGACTCCCGCGCGGACCACTGCAGGCCCCGATCCGTCTCGATCACATCCTTCAGGTTCGCGCCAGTGAGTCGGAGCGCTACGCCATCGCCCTTCCCCGTAATGCGCAGTTTCCTGAGCGGAAGGCTGTTGGCCAGCAACCTAGCTCCCGTGCAATCCCACCCGCCGAAACTGTCATTCTCGCCCGCCCCACCCTGATACCCCGATCCGCCATCCCAACTCCGCTCCATGTCCAGAAGCCAGTGCAACTCATTCATGTAGGCGGCCACCGCTTCCGTTCCTGCACGACCGGCGCCAAGCGGGCCCCAGAGGAAGCTGAGGTAGTTGCCCGTGTGCCCCGCCTCCCGCACACTCCATGACGCAACCGTCATCCGCGAGAAGAAGGTAGCCGCCACCTTGTCGCCAAGTAGGTCGAAGACCACCGCCCCGCTGGAACATTTGCCATTGTCGTCGTGGTCGTACCATGGGTCATGATCGCCGTAGGGAATGGCACCGCGGTTGACGTAGAAGCGCAAGAATCGTGCAGCCCGGTCGATCGCGGCGTCCACCTCGGCATCCTTGACACCGCACTCCCTGGCGAGCACCAGCGACATTAAACAGATCAGCCCCGGCTGGTTCATTTCACCATAGCCACCCAGCGATCCGTGAAGCTGGCCACCATTAAGAGCGGTCCAAGCCATGCCATGTCCCCAGGCCCCGGCACCACTCTGACCCTTGGCAATGTTCAGCGCGTACTCACGGAGCGCCGGCAGGGCGGACTCGTCCCGCGTCGCAAGGAAGTACTCGGCCAGGAAGAGGCACGAGTAGCCCCAATCCCACGCCGCCATGCCACCGGAGGTTACGCTGAGTTTGAGATCCGCCGGCCCCACCTTCCGCGCGTGCTCCTGGATCATGTGCTGGAACTCGGGCCTGCCAGTGGAGAGAGCGCCAAGTGCATTTACATTGCCACTCAAGCCGTCACCGAACCCGTGCTTGAGAAGGAAGGCGCACTCGGCATCGACGATCCTGGCGGTTTTGGGGCAGTTGAGCGGCGCGCTCGCGCTGTAGTTCCCGAGGACCGGAATGGTGATGACGACATTCTCCTGATTACCCGCACGCCAGCGGACAAGCTGCAAGCGGCCCTTGCTCTCCGTCCTCTCCGCCGCGGTAATGGCGCGCGCGAAGACCTTGCGAGCATCGGAGTCAAAGAGTATCTCTCCCACGCCTAGGATAACGTCACCCTCGTTCAGTACCCCGTCGGCTGGCGATCCCTTTTCCACCTTGGTCACGAGGATCTGGCGCGCTTGCGTGGTTTCGAGGTCCTTGCCCCACATCCACCCCCGTGCACCTGTCGGCCCGAGTGTCCAATCGTGCGCCTTGTCGCGGACCCCACCCTGGGTGAGGTCGGGTATTCCATCCTTCGCTGACGCACAAAACGGGACAGCCAAGCCGAGCAGAAAAGCGGCAACAACCATTCTTGCTGGTGTGATCATACTAAACACCCTTTTCCCCAGCAGGTGCTAACTCAACGGCAATAAGAGAAAGGCCGGCGGTTGCTTCCGGGTCCAGCCTCTCGGCAACCACATCGAGATCATATTCACCGGCTTCCCTGAACACGACCTTGCCCAGTACACTGCGTGGCTTCTGGGGCCCCGGAGCAGCCGCACGCATGTCCAAGTCCTTGACGCCTGCCGTTCCCGAGACCACCTGACCTGCCACACTGATCCGCAAGGCGTGATTCCCGAATCTTTCCGGAACCCTCTTCCTCCCGAATGTAATCGCAGTAATCTCGTATTCTCCCGGTTTGTGAAGCCGGAATTTCCACGTGGCACTGCCGGTCGTGTCTTTCCATCCTTCCGTATGTCCGCCACGGCTGACCTTTGCACTGCCGCCAATCTCAGCCGCGGTGACTGGCAACCGGATCGATGCACCTGCTTCCTGGATAATCATATCTTCCACATCAGGCACACTGGCGAGCTCCACAACCACCACCGACACAAGCTTCTCAGGCGCGGCACCCGGCAGGGAGAGGATCACTGTATCCCCATCCTGCTTCACGCCGACCTGCGCCCTGTCCGTACCCAGAACACGAGCATTCCTTACGGCATTCCTAAGCCCCATCAGCCTGACCTGACCATCCTCCGGCCATTTCTTGACAAGCAGATACAGTTTATTGCCCTTTACCGTGACTCTTCCCCATTCAGGATCCACAAGAAACGGGCTGGCGCTGCTACCGTAGATTGCCTCGCCGTTGCGTCGCAGCCAGGCGCCAAGCTGCTTGAGCAAGTCTACGCTGGGCGGCGGGATCACGCCCTCTGCCGTCGGCCCGACATTGAGCAGGTAATTCACACCCTTGGAGGCGCAGTTCACAAGCAGATCAAGGAGATACTCAAGAGACTTCCAATGATGATCATCATGCATGTAGCCCCAGGTATCGTTCAGCGTGGCAGGCGTCTCCCACGCTCCGCTTACCTTCCCTTCGGGATGCTCGTTGTCGCCAAGGCTGCCGTAGTCACCCACGTCATGCCCCACACGGCCACTCACAAGGCATTCCGGCTGCAATTCATGAACCAAGTCACGCAGATCCTCGCTCTGCCCCTTGGTGATTCCGACCGGCGTATCAAACCATAGCAACCCGATCGGACCGTAGTTCGACAGCAACTCGCGGATGTTGGGCTTCACGACATCATCCAGATACTTCTGAAAGTCTTCAGGTGGGCGATTGTAGTGCTGCCAATCCTTTTCCGGAGTCTCCTCCTCCCAGTGCCCGGCACCGCCTGCTGCATGCCAGTCCTGGGCCTGCGAATAATAGAAGCACATCTTTATGCCGCGCCTGTTGCAGGCATCGGCCAACTCCTTCATGGGATCGCGCTTGAAGGGGGTCTGTGCCACGATGTTGTAGGGATTACTCGGCGAGTCGAACATGCAGAAACCATCGTGGTGCTTCGCCGTAATCACCAGGTATTTCATTCCCGCCTGCTTCGCTACCTCCGCCCAAGCATCGGCGGCGTACTTTACCGGATTGAAATCCTTGGCAAGCTTTTCGTAGTCCTCAATTGGAATATGCATGTCGTGCATGATCCACTCACCGATACCGGGAGTCTTCTTGCCGTTCCATTCGCCGGCAAGACTGGCATACAGACCCCAGTGAATAAACATGCCAAAACGCGCCTCATGCCACCATTTCAATTTCTCTTCAACGGTATATTTCATTTCGTACCCTTGCCATTCTGCTGCATTTATCAACTCAAAAGGGATGAACCGGCAACGGACATCCAAACGCTGATTCCTACTACCTTAGCGTTTCCTGATTCCAATCAGCGCTTCCGCAAACGCCTTTCCGACCTGCCCGAAGAACTTGGCCGAGCCATAGTAGTGGAACCCCTGATTCGAGCAGCCGTTCTTGAGTAGGAACTTCTCGTCCTCGCTGAGGGCCTGCTCGGTGATCGCTTCTTTCTTGGCGGCAAGTTCGGCCATCTCCTCCTTGACGTCCTCGCCCTTCTTGGAACGCATTTTGAGTATGTTACCCTTCTTGTCCAATTCAGCCGTGGCAGCGGCAAGCTTGACCTTGATCGCATCGATGTCTGCGGGCCAGAACTTGTGGGTGTAAACGTTGACCACAGTTCCCTTGAACTCATCCATCTCTCCCGGCGCTGCCATCGCATGGCGGAAGGCCTCGGTACCGTCGCCACTGGTCTCGCCTCCCACGCCGAGCACACCCGTCACGAAAGGCATGTTCGGCGTGTTGAGGTCCTTGCGCACGTCTCGGATGAGGCACGCCAGCAAACGGCTGTATTCGGAGTAGTCCTTGACGCCTTTTTTACCTTTGGCTGGATCGGTCGCGGGATAGGAACCGACGAGGTCATTGAAGCCTTGGAACCAGACGAAGCCTGCAATCTCATAGCCCTCCTTCGGATCATAATCCGGATAGACCTTTTGGGGATCGGCCAACACGTCCTTCACGTGCGACATCATGTGTCCATAGTATTTACCAGCCATTTAGATTCCGAAGGTGAACTCAGGCCCGATCTTGCCGGTCCCGACATGATGCTGGCTACCCCAGCCGGCCGTCAGCTTGCCCGACTTCCTGCCGATCGGATTTCCGCCAAAGTCTCCGTAGGCATAAGAAATCCAGACATTGTCGCAAACCACCGGCTTGCCCTGGTCATCGACCATATCCTTGTACATGTCAGCCGTCCTGGGGTCCTGGGGGATAACCGCAAACGTGCTTATCTGCGCGTGCCCCTCCATATTGGATTGACCAGCAAGAATAAACACCTTGAGTGGTTTCGCGGCCGCCACTTGACAGGCGGCGGCCATTGCAAAACCGGCAAACACGGTAATGATCATACGCTTCATTATACGCTACCTTCCCGTTTTCGGCTTACTTGTATGCCTCGTTCATCACCTTGTCCACCAGAGGCATCCACTCCGCGTTGTCAGCGCTTTTGGGGTTCGGCCAGCTGCTGATTTCCACGGAGGTGCTCCGGCCCTGAATATCCTTCGGCGGGGTGATCTTCGGGGCCAATGCCTGACTCGGGATCGTGTAGATGAAGACGGGGTCCGGACAACCGAACTTTGCCTTCCAACTGTTCGCCAACACGGCCATCTGTTCGCCGAATTTCACGCCTTGGTCCGTCTTAAACAGCGCCTCACCAGACAGGAAGAGGACTCCCTTGAAACTCCCCGGCCAGAAGGAATGAACCAGGACGTTGAACGCTTGCGATGCCTCGGTAGCGGCCGAAGAGGCAAGCGTGGGGTATGTTCCCCAAGCGATGCCATCCGGTACTCGCTTGCCCGCGATCAGCTGCGGAACGTAATCGCTCCAGTACTTTTTCCACTCGGCGATGTATTTCCGGCCATTGGCGGCGTACTGCGGGTTGCCGGGCTTTAGCGCCTCCAACTGATTGCAGTCGTCCATAAGACTCGGCGACAGCCGGAGGTCGTCTGCAGCGATCCACAACTTCAACGCCGAGGCGTCACCGTCCATATAGATGATCCCGACCGGCTTGCCGGTCTTGGCGTGAATCCGTTCCCCCAGCAGCCCGGCCAATCCGCCGGCAGCATCCCGCCATACAGAATCGAAGCGGTTGTTAATCGAGGTTGTTGAGCTGCAGACGCTGAAGCGGCGCGGCGAGGCAGACGTGAACCCTTGCGATTTGCGGGTCATGACGCGAACCGGTCCATTCCCGTCTTTCCCGACACCCACGCCGACCGGTGCCGCCACATACCAGACATCGCCGATGACGATGTTGGTGGCAGTCCGCTCGTGGACGAATTCACCGTCAATCGTGAATGTGACCTTCAGCGTCTTCGGTTCGGCGCTGGCTTTCATCGGAGGCACGATGACCTGCCACTCCTCCATGCCGGGCGTGACGGGAATGATCTTCTCGATGTCGGCAAAGCTGAACTTGATCTCCGCCTTGCCAGTCACTTCGTTCCCGTCACCAAACGTGTTGATGGCCGATCCCCAGAACGTGACCGGCATGTCCGCTTGGAACACGGCGTTGTCGCGGAACTGTGCGCTCACAAGCGGCATTTTCCGGTATTCGTACTCTTTGCCGACCGTGGATTGGTCAACCTCAACGCCGGCGACCTTGATCGGACTGTCCGGCCAGGCTTGAATATCGGGCGACATGGGTTTGCTGGCAACCAGCTTGTGGTCGTAGTAGATGAACGGAGCCAGCGGCAGCATGGCCCGGTTATAGAGGTTCGGCAGATCTCCGATCCCGTTGCAGCCGTACGCCACGCCACGCGGCTCGGTTACGCCGGACGCGCTCAACTCCACGTTCTCGCCGGCGATCTTCATCTTCGCCCGGTGCCAGACGCGATCCTTGTCGGCCAGGTAGAAAAGCGTCACCTGATCCTCGCCGTTGGTGATGGCAACCGGACCGTCTATCGTCTGGCCCCGTATGGCTTTGCCAACCAGCAAGCCGCCTTCGGCAAAGTCAAGGGTCACCGTGAGCGTGTCGCCCTTTACCTCGTAAGATTTGAACATCGGGCCATCGGCCACGATCTTCTTTCCATACTGGTTCTTCAGCGCGTGCAGGGCGAGGCGTTTGCCCGGCAGCGCTTTGTCGGAATAATGAATGCCTCCGGTGATGTCGATCTGGCTGGCCATGCCGACATTCGCAATGTCACGCGCCAGCCAGAAGCCGAGACGCATCTCGCCCATGTCGTTGAGCGACAGGCCGTCATTCGCACCCGGTGCATACAACTGGTGGAAATAGACCGGCAATTCCGGTGCTGCCCACATCTCACGCCAGCCGCGAATCAGCGAGTGCAGCCGATGGTAGTAATGGACGCCCTCGAACATGCTCGAGTAGCACTGGTTCCAGATCGCGCCGCGTAGCGCATAGGGAACCACCGGATGCATCCGGCCGTTGTACATCCAGGTTGCGTCGCGGTTGCCGTCCATGTTGCCAGGGGTCTTCGTGGAGATCGCCACGGCGGGTTTTCCGCCCTTGACGAGCTCCGCATTCGCGGCAATCGTGCCTTCCGTGTCCTTGTAGAACTTCTCCCACGCCACCTTGTGCTCAAGAGTGGACGGATCCGTCTCCATCAGCGACTTGTAGATAGCCAGGGTCTGCTCATCCTTGCCGTCCCTAAAACCGCACCGCGGTGTCCAGGCCCTGACGCTGGTCATGCTGAACGAGCAGTTCATGATGCCGATCGGGACGCCCAGCTCCTTGTAAAGCTCATAGGCAAACGCAAACGCTATGGCACTGTACTCCTGGAAATCGCCATCTTTCCATGCCCCTGTGGCGTGCTCGACGGGGTGCAGCGCGGAATACACGCTGGTCACCTCGAACTCGCGGACGACCGGCTGTTTCTCATTCCCGGCCTTCACGCTATCGGCAATCCGCTTCAGGAGAAGGTTGACGTCGCACTTGGCGGGCTTCCACTGCATGTTCGACTGACCGGAAGCCATCCACACCTCGCCGACGAGGACGTTCTTGAGAACGACTTTCTTGCCGTCGCTATCACTGATGGTCATCTCGGCCGGCTGGTCGCTGGCCTCGAGCGGCTTGAGCTTGAGCATCCACTTGCCATCCTTGCCTGCTTCCGCCGTTGCTTTCTGTCCCGAAAAAGCCACCGTGACCGTCGTGCCCGGCTTGCTCCAGCCCCAGACCGGAACGTCCATTTCCCGCTGAAGGATCATGTTGTCACAGAACGGCGCCCCCAGCTCGATGGCGAGCTTCGCCTGCACTACCGCCTCACCCGTGGGCTCGGCGTCTTCCTGCGCCATCAGGCCGGGAGGGCTGAGCAGAGAGGCGGCAGCCAGTATCGCGCATAATTGTAATCTCATCATTCTTCTCCTTTTGTTTTTACTCCAGCTCCTTTTTCCAAGCACTTGACCCTCCATAGCATACATCATGAATCAAACTCTTATTATGGTGTTATGGTGTGATCCTCTTCAAGGGGTGTTTCGTCGATATCTCAAAATACTTGATTGGCACATGCTAATCTCTTTTCATAACGTTTCACAAGACTTTTGGCAGAAGCATGATCGAGGGCTATGCTTCGTTTTTGACTGAAGGTGAATCGTCAGGAGAAAATTTGCAAGGAGCTTGCCATGAGCGGCATCAGAGCCGCCCCTCCCTGATGCCTTGGCCTAGCGCAGTCCGTCCCCGAAGCGCTGAGGACGAAGCCAGGCAATGACATCAACACTCCCCCTGAAAAAGCTCACTTGATGATTATCACTGTGCCGGCAGGGCCTTGCGCTTCATACGGCGTGCCGGATCCAGTCTGCGATACCGTAATCGACCCCGTCCCCGTAAAATAAACGCTGTCCATGTTACCGGCAGTGCTCGTGGCACTGCCCCAGGTGCCCGGACCGGCCGGCTGACCACCCAGGTAAAGCACCCCGACAGTTTCAGTTACGCCAGCACCAAGCTCCAGCTTCGCACCGGAGGCGATCCGCAACGTGGAGGTGTTCGCGATCGCATCTGCCGCTGTGGACGCGATCAGCAATGTCCCGCTGTTGATCAGGGTTTCACCCGATAACGTGTTGGTACCGGCACCGGAGAGGGTCAGCTTACCCGATCCATCCTTGATGAGGTTGCCAGCACCGCTGATCACGCCGGATATCGTCGTGTTACCGCTGCCACCGATAGTAGCATCGTTGAAAACCGACGTGACTAGGTTGTTGGTGAGGGTGAGGCTTGCGCCGGCATCCGAGTTGATCCGCGCCCCGCCGTTGCCGATGGTAATAGCACCGCCATAGGTGGACGTGTTGCCGGCGACATTGCGCAGCGCACCGCCGTTGGAAACGCCCGTGCCGGTGATGGTCAGGGCCTCGGCACCAACGGTGATATTGTTGGCCAGTTCAAGGGCCGCGCCGTTTTGGACAACAATACCGCCCGCCGCGGTTCCGGCAGCAGTATTGTTGGCGAGGCGCAGCGCGCCTTGGTTGACGTAGGTTGTGCTGGTGTAAGTGCCAGCTTTGGTCAGAACCAATGTTCCCGCGCCGGATTTGGTAAGGCCGGCACCGCCACCGACCGTGCCCGTAGTGACAGCCATATCCACAGTCAAGGTGCCAGTGTAGGTATTGATTATCAGTTCCTGGCTGCCATTCTGGCCTTGGATGTTTCCAGCGCCCGTGATCGTGTAGTTGTTGTTTCCACCCCCAGAATAGAGGATGCCACCGGAGTTACCGAAGGTGCTGCCGCCCACGATAGAGGGAGTCAAGTTGCCCGAGCTAATCGTCAGCGTCTGATCGTTGCCGTCGCCAGTGATGCGCAAGGAATTGACACTCGCACCCACCGCACGAGTCTGTGAGCCCGTCAACTGGTAATTCACGGTGGCAGCCGTCGCCCCGGTGGGCAAGTCCGTGTAATCCGTGGTCTCAAGAGCCACGATATTTCCCGAACTGACTTTCGCCCAGTTCGAACCCACAGTGATGCCACCGCCTAGGATGCCCTGGAAAACCGTAGATGTCGTGGTCGCAAGATTATCTTCGGCAAGCGACAATGTGCCGCCGGCGCTCTGAGATCTATTGATCACGCCAAAGGCAATCGTGGCCGAGCCTCCATCACGGGTGATGGAGGTGTGACCGCCGGAGCCGATGGTAACCGAGCCAACCACTTCGACATGCGATCCACCGCGTAGCGTTAGATTTCCTCCTCCATTGTTCAGAGTCAGCACCGTCGTATCAAACAGCCTGGAGTTATCCTGGGGGCTACTTGCGGCGCCATAGTCGAGGATCAGGGTGCCACCGCCGCTGAGCGTAGAGGCACCGGTGAATGTGTTGGAACCACTAATGACCCAAGTGCCGATGCCGGACTTGGTCAGGGAAGCCGAATTCGCTCCATTATTACCGAGCTCAGAAGCGAAGGTGTTGTCGGCGGTGCTGGTTCCGGTGAGAGTATAGATACGGGATTGGTTGGCGCCCGTATTCACATTTGAGGTGGATCCTGTGTTTGTGAGATTCAGCGCACCAGTGCCAGAGGCATTGAATGTCCAACCGATGCTGTTTCCCGTGCCGTTGAAGGTGAAGGCACGATCCGTGCTGTCGCCGGATCCGGTATAGCGGAGAACAGTTCCGAGGCCGAAGACCAGGTTCCCAGCGGCACTCGTGGAATCACCGATACTGCTGGCCGCGCCGCCGTTGGCGAGCTTGGTGACGACAAGGGTACCGGCACTAATCGTGGTAACGCCATTGTAGGTGTTGTTCGTGCCGGAGAGGATCCAGGGGGCGGCCTCTGCCTTGGTGAGGCTGAGCGTGGTGAGCGTGCCGTTGCCGATCTTCCCGGCAAACGTGCTCAGGCCCGTACCGGTGCCTTGCAGCGTCAGTGTTCGGGTGCCGGTGGCGATGACCGACAGGTCGGTGTTGATGGTGAAGGCCCGCGCGCTGTTGTTGGCGATAGCCAATAAGTGGCCGCCGGTGAGCCCTACCAGTTCGAATTGACGAGTGTTGAAGGTCAGGTCTGCAGTGGCCGCCGAGTTCAGCGCGAAGGTTTTGGTGACGGCGTTAACGGCCAAACCAACCCTTACTTTACCGGAATCTCCGATGCTACAGACTGACAAAGGGTTATTGCCATTTGAAGCAGAATAGATCACATCGCCGGAGAAGGTATTGGTTGGGTTAGTCAAATTCACCGAATAGCCGGAATTCATATTGAGGGCGCTGACGTCAAGCACGCCACTTCCGGAAACCACGCCGGGCACGGTTAGGATTGAGTTGCCGGGGCCGATCTGGAGAACAGCATTCGGATTGATCGTGATCGTGCTGCTGGAGGCGAGAGTCCCCTCCACAACAAAATGTGACGGACCGTTGACCGTGATGGCGTTGCCATTGATTGCCGCAGCGAAAGTGAAGACGGTTCCGTTGGCTGAATTATCACCGATCCCTCCACCGTTGAGGGTGATTCCTCCCGTGAAGCTTTGGGTGCCGGTCAGGCGCAGGGCGTTGCCAGCCCCACCACCATTCACGACAAGGCCACCGCTGAAGGTGTTGTTGCCGGTAAGGATCAGTCTGCCGGTGGATCCGCTCTTGACGACCGTGACATTGCCGCCGTTGTCCGTGATGGGGGCGTTGATGAAGATGCCGCCGCTGCCAGTGGTGAGGAAAAGGTTGCCGCCGCCGCTGGGGGTGGTTAAAGCGCCGGTGCCGGAGGCGCCGATGGCCAGGGCCGCTGCGGAGCCGTTTAGGATGCCGTAGGTCTCGAGGTTGTTCCCACTGGAAAGCGTGATGCCGCCGGTGAGAGGGCTACTTGCTACGTGGGTTAAGCCGGTGATAGAGCTGCCACCTGGCGTTGCGGCTAGCTGAAAGGTGGTTCCGCTGGCATTCACCACATAATAAGCGGTTTCCCTGGTCAGCCCGGTTGGAACCGTGCCTCCGGTTACCACCACATCACCATTCGCATAGGCTGATCCCGTAACGGTAAGCACATTGGCCGCAATGGACGTGATGTTTTGTGAGGCACCGCCAATTTGGCGCAGCGAGTTGATGATACGGGGGGCGGTCAAGTTCGTGGCGGTTCCAGCGGTGATGGTGACGGTGTGGTTGGCAGTGGCTGCCCAAGTCGTGGCCCACGTGGATTCCGCACTGGCGGCGATGTTGCGGGCGGCAACAGTGCCATTGCCATTCGTATAGATGGCGTAATCAGTCTGGGCATTGGCCGCGCTGCCAAAGGTGGCCCAAGGGCCGATAATTTGGCCGGCCAGGGTGTCGCCCGCGCCGGACAACCTGAAATTAGCCTGGGCAGTATTCGGCGAGGAAAAGGTGACCGCCGTCGTGATGTTGGATCGGGTGAGGCCGGAGAGCGTGGTGACCACCCCGCCACCGCTGGAACCGTTGGCGAAAACAAAATTTGCCTGGCCTGAAGCCACCGTTGCGGAGCCGATCGTCTCCGTGAACGACGCACCGATGCCATTCTGTTGACTGAAGGTGCCGCCGCCGTTGAAGGTGAGGGGCGCAGTGTCTGACACCTGATTCTGGGTGTTGCCCCCGAAGTTCCTGCTCGCGTAAATGGTGCCACCGTTGATCGTGATGTCGGTAGTGTTTGCCAGCGCAGTGCTAGCCGCGCTGGCCGTGCTCGATAAGCTCAGGGTCATACCCGCATTCACCGTGGTGGTGCCGGACCAACCGTTGCCGGTGCTTCCGCCGAAGGTCAGCGTGCCGGCTCCAGCAGGATTGGCCGCCGCCAGCGTCACATTGCCCGTGCCGCCGACCGGACCGGTGATGGTGGCGGCGGCGATGGTGTTGTTGAAGCGGATGGTGTTGTTCGTAGTCGCAAAGTTCAGGGTGAAACCGGTGTTGGTGAGAGAATAGGCGGTGGTATTAAACCACAGCCCGCCGACATCAATATCGGCCCCGAGCGTCACCGCGCCCACCGTACCGGCGAAAATGGCGGTGTCGTTGTTGCCGTTGACCCAAGCCGTGCCGAACGGGCCGGCACCCGTAATGCCCCATCTGCCGGTGGCGGTGTCCCAGGTACCGGTACCGCCCAGGGTGGTGCCGTCGTAAGACCAATACAAGGTTGATCCTTGCGCCCAGCCAGCCAACCCCACGAGCGCCATCACCCCAACAAACACAACACTCCTAATGCTCATAATCCAATTATTCATAGCAACACCTCTCTATTAATTCGCAAAATTAGCAAAATTAGCGGTAAATAATCCCCTTCTGTGTCATTCTGTGTGTTCTGCGGTTAAACTTCCCGTGCACTCTGGCCGATGCTCGGCAGGGATTTCACCACGAAGACGCGAAGGACACGAAGGCGTGCAACACCGTGGATTTAGCCACAAAAAGCACAAAAGCCACAAAAAGATACCAGCCTTATTATTTCAGCTTTCGACTTTACCCCAAAAGTCTTCAACCTACCGTCTTCAGTCTAATTTCAGCTTTCAGCATTTCAGCGTTTCAGCGTTTTCCCCCGACCCCTCTACCGGAACATGAAGACCGACCCCGACAACACCGCTGCGCCTGTCGATGTGACCTCGACCAGGATGCTATCGACGTTCGGGGTAACCGGCTTGCTGTCGGTAGCCGTCACCAGCACGTAATACTTCGTGCCAACAACACCCGCTGGGGCTGTCATCGTCAGTTCGCCGGTTGTGGCGTTGACATTGAACAAGGCCGCATCACGGCCGCCGGTCTTGGCATAGGTCACCGGAGGATACGGACTGTTTGCCCGCACGGAGGCAACCGGAGTAGTCGTTCCGACCTGCACACTGGCCGCCGCCATCATGACCATGTCATCCACCCATACGACGTCGGAACCCGCGCTGCCGGTATTGCCGGAGCCGTCGCTGACGGTGAACGACACGCCCGTCCCCGCCTCCGTCGGCGTCACACTCACGCCCGCCAGCACACCCGCCGTGAAGTTCCCCGACACGCCCGTGATCCCAGCCGTACCGCCATACGTCACCGTTCCGCTAAAACCCGTCACGGTATTGTTGTTCGCATCCTGCGCCGTGATCTCAACTCCCGTGACCGGTGTGCCCACCACCCCGGTCGGCGTGAATCCCGAGATCGCGAAATGATGCACCGCGCCGGGATTGACATTGAATGTCCTTGTGCCGGTCTTGCCGGAACCCGTGACGATGAACGTCATACCACTGCCCGCCACGATTGGCATCACACTCACGCCGCTCAGAACACCCGCCGTGAACGACGCAGAGGTCCCGCTTATCCCAGCCGTGCCGCCATACGTCACAGTGCCGCTAAATCCCGTCACCGTATTAGTGTTCGCGTCCCGAGCGGTAAGCGTGATCCCCGTGATTGCCGTCCCCGCCGTCTGCGGCGACCCGATCGCCGAAATCGTGAAGTGGTCCAGCGCGCCCGGACTGACATTGAATGTCGCCATGCCGGTCTTTCCTGAAACCGAGTCCGTGACGATGATTGTCATGCCACTGCCTGCCACGGTTGGCGTCACACTCAAGCCCGTCAGCACACCCGCTGCGAAGGTCCCGGAATCTCCCGTGATCCCCGCCGTGCCGCTGAACGTGACCGTGCCGTTGAAATTCGCCGTAAGGCCGCCTGCGTCCTTGGCGGTCAGCGTGATCCCTGTGATCGGAGTCCCCGCTTCCTGTGGCGATGTGATCGCCGAAAACTCGAAATAGTCCAGCGGTCCGCCCCTGGCGGGGACGCCGGTGACATTCAGCTCCAGGTCGTTACCGGTCTTCTGGACGGTCGCGGTGTAATCAGTTGGCAGGTTGACCGTGGCCGGAAGCGGTCCGGAAATACCGCCGGGAGCGGTGACGAGCTTGTAAATGCCGGGCTCGGTCAAAATGCCACTAGCGGTGATGGTGAGTGTGGAGGTTCCAGAAAAGGCGAGAGTCTTGGCCGCGGCGAGATCCAGTTTATCATGACTGCCAGGGGCCGTGGTCAAATCGAAAGTAAGCCCGCCTCCGGCGGCAATGGTGACATTGCCGCCGATGGTGCCGTTGCCGCCGAGGGCTGCGCCGTTGTTCACGGTCACCGCGCTGGTGCCGGTGCCATTTCCGGTCGTGTTGTTGACCAGCAACGTGCCTTGGTTGACGAAGGTGCCGCCGGTGTAGGTGCCAGCTTTGGTGAGAATCAAGGTTCCCGCGCCGACTTTGGTCAGGCCGGCAGCGGCACTGCCCGTGGTGACAGCCATATCCACAGTCAAGGTGCCAGTGTAGGTATGGATGATCAGCTCCTGGTTGCCATTCTGGGCTTGAATGTTCCCAGTGCCCGTAATCGTGTAGTTGTCGTTGCCACCACCGGCATAGAGGATGCCACCAGAGTTACCGAAGGTGCCGGCTGACACTATTGATGGAGACAAGTTGCCCGAGCTGATCGTCAGCACCTGATCGTCGCCGTCACCTACGATCCGCAAGGAATTGAGAGATGTACTTCCCGTGTGAGTCTGCGTGCCCGTTAACTGGTAATTCACGGAGGCTGTCGTCGCCCCAACGGGTAATGCCGTGTAATCTCCGGACGTCAGAGCCACGATATTTCCCGAGCTGACTTTCGCCCAGTTCGAGCCCACGGTGATGGCTCCACCCATGATGCCGTTGAAAACAGAAGATGACGTGGTCGCTATATTATCCTCGGCAAGTGACATAGTGACGCCAGCGCTCTGCGACCTGTTGATGGCACCGAAGGCCAGCTTGCTCGTGGCACCAATTCCCTCACGGGTAATCGATGTATGGCCGCCGCCCGTGGTCATGGAGGTTGAGGTCACCGCTTCAAGATGCGATCCGCCACGGAGCGTAAGATTTCCGCCACCATTGGAGAGGGTCAGGATGCCTGCGATCTTGCTATCGTCATTCGTACCGTAGTCGAAAACCAGCGTGCCGCCGCCAGACAAGGTGGTGTTACCGGTATTGCTGTTTGACCCAGTGAGCACCCAGGTGCCTATACCGGTTTTGGTGATGCTGACCGCCATGGTCGAGACGCCGTTGTCGGCGAGGTTGGCGGCCAGGGTGTTGTTGCCGGTATTGAGGCCGGTGAGGGTGAGAGTGCGGCGTTGGTTTATGGTGCCGTAGGCTGGTGATGCGGTGCTGGTAAAGTTGATAGCACCGGTGCCGGAGGCATCGAGCGATGCACCCTGGTCATTCGAGGTCACATTCAGGGTGAAGCTGCGGTCCGTGCTGGCCGCTGCGCCCACGTAGCGGAGGGTGGTGTTGACGGCCAACAGCAAGTTGCCCGCGGCCGTCGATGACTGGCCCAACGGATTCGCGCTGGCCACGTTCGCATCCCCGCTGAAGGCTAGGGTGCCTGCGGAGACCGTGGTAATACCGGTGTATGTGTTCGCACCGGACAGGATCCACGTGCCGCTGTCGGCCTTGGTGATGGCCAAGCTCGTGAGACTGCCGTTGCCGATTTTGCCGCCGAACGTGCTCAGTCCCGTGCCGGTGCCGCCGAGCGTCAGCGTTCTGGTTCCGGTGCCGCTGACCAGCAGGTCGGTGTTGATGGTGAAGGCGTTTGAGCTACTGTTGGCGATCTTGAGGGTGCCTGCGGTGCCTGCAATCTCGAATTGACGGCTGTTGAAGGTCATGGCGGCGGCACCCGAGTTCAGAGCGAAAGTTTGAGTCGAACCGCCAAGGCCGAAAATCACCTTGCCGGAGTCCCCGATGCTATTGACATTCAAAGTTCTAGTCCCATTACCCTCAGT
>CAZZBA010000014.1:30486-30815 GCA_964652765.1 uncultured Victivallales bacterium
AGATCACATTGCCGGAGAAGGTATTGGCTGAGTTCGTCAAATTCACCGTTTGGCCGGAATTAAAATTATTGGCGTTGACGTCGAGCACGCCACTTCCGGAAACCACGCCGGACACGGTTATTGTTCCGTTGCCGCCGCCGAGCTTGAGAACAGCATTCGGATTGATCGCAATCGTGCTGGTGTCGCTGAGAGTGCCCTCGACAAGAAGATGCGACGGACCGTTGACCGTGATGGCGTTGCCATTGAGTGTTGCGGCGAGAGTGTAGGGGGTGCCGTTAGCTGAATTCTCACCGATACCTCCACCGTTAAGGGTGATTCCACCCGTGAAG
>CAZZBA010000015.1:0-29346 GCA_964652765.1 uncultured Victivallales bacterium
CCAATCCGGTGCGCACCTCGCGCTCGACCGTCGGCACGATGACCGAACTGAACGACCACCTCAAACTGCTGTATGCCCGCGCGGCACGGCTGGTCTGCTCCGGTTGCGGCGAGGTGGTGCGGCGTGATACCCCCGAGTCGATCGCGCCGGCACTGGCGGCAAGGCAGCCGGTAAAAACGCGTCTGCTGATCATCTTCCGCGTGCCGGTCCCCGCCAATTTCACGGTGGACGAAGTGAAAACCGCATTGGAACGCCAAGGCTATGTGCGGTTCCACCGCGAGGACGCCACTGCCCTTGAGGTGATCCAGGACCGCCTCGTGCTTCCAGGGACGGGTTCAACCCCGTCCGCAGTGCAAAAGTCCCCAGGTGCATCCGCAACATCCCGCCTCATCGAGGCGCTGGAGGCGGCGCTGCACCACGGGCGCGGCCGCGTGACCGTCGTGCCGCTGGCGGCGGACGGCACGGAAGGCGAACCGCTGCGGTTTTCCGCGGATCTGCATTGCGCCGCGTGCGACCTGCATTACCGCGATCCGGTCCCCAATCTCTTCTCGTTCAATTCGCCGCTCGGGGCCTGCGACCAATGCCGCGGCTTCGGTCGCACGATCGGTATCGACTACGGACTGGTGATCCCCGACGAATCAATGTCGCTGGCGGACGGCGCGGTCAAACCGTTCCAGACCGCCAGCTACCGCGAATGCCAGACGGACCTGCTGCGCTTCGCGCGTCGGCGCGGGGTGCCGCTGGACAAGCCCTGGCGCGAGCTGGCTCCGTCCGACCGGCAATGGGTGGTGGCTGGCGACGGACGCTGGGAGGATGGCTGCTGGTACGGGATCGACGGGTTTTTCGCGTGGATGGAAAGCAAGAGCTACAAGATGCACATCCGCGTGCTGCTGTCGAAATACCGCGCCTACACCACCTGCGCCGGTTGCGGCGGGGCCCGGCTGAAGCCGGAGGCGCTGCTGTGGCGCGTAGGGCCGGGCGCAGGCCTGAACATCCATGAGCTGATGCTGCTGCCGCTTTCCGACGTGGCTGCCTTCTTCGCGCAACTGGAACTTCCGGCGTCGGTGGCGGAGGCGGTCGCGCCGCTCTTGCAGGAAATCCGTTCGCGGCTGCGCTATCTCAACGAGGTCGGGCTGGGATACCTGACGCTCGACCGCCAGTCGCGCACGCTCAGCGGCGGCGAGGTGCAGCGGATCAACCTGACCACCGCGCTGGGCACGACGCTGGTGAACACACTCTTCGTGCTCGACGAGCCGAGTGTCGGACTGCATCCGCGCGACACCAACCGGCTGACGGCGATCCTGCACCGCCTGCGCGACACGGGCAACACGCTGCTGGTGGTGGAGCACGATCCCGATGTCATGCGCGCGGCGGACCGGGTGATCGACATGGGGCCGGGGGCCGGCGAGCACGGCGGCAAGGTGGTGTTCGAGGGCAACCCTGCCGAACTGGCGAAGAACGAGACCTCGCTGACCGGGGCCTACCTGCGCGGCGATAAAACCGTGCACAGCGGACTGGCTTGGCTGCCACCGCCACGTCCGGACGATCCGCATATCGAGATTGTCGGTGCGGCGGAGAATAACCTGCGCCATATCGACGTACGCCTGCCGCTGGGGCGATTGGTGTGCGTGACGGGCGTGAGCGGCAGCGGCAAGAGCACACTGATCGAGGATGTTCTCTACCGCGGCCTGCTCAAGCGCATGGGACACCCGGCGGAAGCTCCGGGTGCGCACCGGGATCTGCGCGGTCATGCGCACATCGGCGAGGTCGTGATGATCGACCAGCGGGCGATCGGCAAGACGACGCGCTCGAACCCGGCCAGCTATGTCGGCGCGTGGGATCCGATCCGGGCCTGCTTCGCCGCCGAGCCGGAGTCCAAGGCGCGCGGCTACACCACCGGCACGTTCAGCTTCAACTCCGGCAAGCGCTGTCCGGCCTGCGGCGGCAATGGCTTCCAGCATATCGAGATGCAGTTCCTGAGCGACGTCTACCTGCGCTGTCCGGAATGCGACGGCACCCGTTTCCAGGCCGAGCTGCTCGACATCCGGCTGCGGCTCGATGACGGTCCTCCACGCTCGATCGCCGATGTGCTGGAGATGACCGTGGATGATGCCTGTACGTATTTCGCGGCGCATCCGGCGGTGACCCGCGCGTTGCAACCGCTGCGGGCGACCGGGCTGGGCTACCTGCGGCTCGGGCAATCCGTGCCGACGCTCAGCGGCGGCGAGGCGCAGCGGCTGAAACTGGCGGCGCACCTCAGGGATGAATCGTCCTCGTCCAAACCGACGCTGTTCCTGCTCGATGAACCGACCACCGGCCTGCACTTCGCCGACATCGCGGTGTTGCTCCAGGCGCTGCGGGCGCTGGTGGTGCGGGGGCATTCCGTGGTGGTGATCGAGCACAATACGGAAGTCATGCGGGCGGCGGACTGGATCATCGATCTCGGCCCCGAGGGCGGCACCGAAGGGGGCCGGATCGTCTGCTGCGGCACCCCGGCAGACGTGGCCGCCTGCCAGCAAGGACACACCGCCACCGCCCTCCGCCATTCGGGAGGGCGAGCGTCCTCGCGAGCCGCCGAGCAAAAGCCCGAATGGAAAGGCGACTTCTCCCCGCCCCTGCCCCCCGACAACACCATCCGCATCATCAATGCTCGTGAGCACAACCTCAAGCACGCGGATATCACCATCCCGCGCGATGCGTTCACCGTCATCACCGGCCTGAGCGGCAGCGGCAAGAGCACGGTCGCCTTCGACATCCTCTACAACGAGGGTCAGCGCCGCTATCTCGAATCGCTAAACGCCTATGCCCGGCAGTTCGTGCAGCCGGCCAGCCGCCCCGAGGTGGATGCCGTCACCGGCGTGCCGCCGACGGTGGCCATCGAGCAGCGCATCAGTCGCGGCGGCCTGAAAAGCACCGTGGCCACGGTGACCGAGATCTACCATTACCTGCGCCTGTTGTTTGTCAAGCTTGGGGTGCAGCATTGCCCGGAATGCGCGTTGCCGATCGAGCCGCAGTCGCTGGAAAGCATCCTGGCCAGCGTGCAGCGGCAATTCAAGGGGAAGCGCGTGGCGGTACTGGCACCGCTGGTGACCGGGCGCAAGGGGTATTATACGGATCTGGCCAAATGGGCGCTGGGCAAGGGCTTTTCGCATCTGCGTGTGGACGGGCAATTGCTGGAGACGGCGGCCTGGCCGCGGCTGGACCGCTACCGCGAGCATGACATTGACCTTCCGGTCGGCGAGATCGCGGTTTCGCCAGCCAATGGCAACGCCCTGCGCACGCTGATCGAGCAGGCGTTGTCCTATGGCGATGGTGCCGTGCGCGTCGCCTCGGGTTCGAGCGACATCCTCTATTCCACCGTGCGGGCCTGCCCGGGCTGCGGCAAGAGTTTCCCCGAGCTTGATCCGCGGCTGTTCTCGTTCAACTCGAAACAGGGCTGGTGCGAGCGCTGCTTTGGTGCTGGTGTGCTGATCAGCGGGTTCGATGCCGAACAGACCGGCGAGGAGTCCGCCTGGGTTGGCGACGAGGTGGCGGGCGAGCCGGTCTGCTGTCCGGCCTGCCACGGGAAACGCCTGCGGCCGGAGGCCCTGGCGGTGCAGTTCCAGGGCGGGGCGATCGACACCTATGCCGCGCAGACGGTGGAAGCCGCCTTGACCACATTTTCAAAGATGCGCTGGAACGCCAGCCAGGCCGCCATTGCCGCCGACCTGCAGTCGGAGTTGTGCGCGCGGCTGCGTTTCATGGGCGATGTCGGTCTCGGCTATCTGACACTTGACCGCTCGGTGCCGACCCTCAGCGGCGGCGAGGCCCAGCGGATCCGGCTGGCATCACAGCTCGGCTCGAACCTGCGCGGGGTCTGCTATGTGCTCGACGAGCCGACGATCGGCCTGCATGCGCGCGACAACGAGAAGCTGCTCGCCACCCTGCGCCAGCTCCAGCAGAAGGGCAACACCATCGTGGTCGTCGAGCACGACGAGGAAACCATCCGGCAGGCGGATCATGTGATCGATCTCGGTCCCGGCGCGGGGATCGAAGGCGGCTACGTGACGGCGGCCGGCTCGCCGGCGGAGGTGATGGCCGATCCACAGTCGGTGACTGGGCGCTATCTGAAGTCGCCGCTGAAGCACCCCCTTGGCGGCAAACGGCGTCCCTGCGGTGCGGGAGTGCCCGCGCTGACGGTACGCAAGGCGACGCTGCATAACCTCAAGGCCTTGACCGTTGAAATCCCGTTGCAGCGGCTGGTGTGCGTCACCGGCGTGAGCGGCAGCGGCAAGAGTACGCTGGTGCGCGACGTGTTGCTCGGCTCCTTGCGTGCCGGCATGGCCACTTCCACGCGCGGCGGCAAGTCCCGGCGCGGGGCCAAGGCGGACCCCGTGACCGGCTGCGAGGCCATCGAGGGACGCGAGGCGATCGAGCGGGTGCTGGAGGTTGACCAGACGCCCATCGGTCGCACGCCGCGCTCCTGCCCGGCGACGTATGTCGGCTTCTGGGACCGGATCCGCGCCTTGTTCGCGGCCACGCCCGAAGCCCGTATGCGCGGGTATGATGCCGCGCGGTTCTCGTTCAACACGGGCGAGGGCCGCTGTCCCGAATGCAAGGGCAATGGCTACCAGACCGTGGAAATGAGTTTCCTGCCCAACGTCAGCGTGCTTTGCGAGGCCTGCGGCGGACGACGCTTCACGGAGGAAACTTGCCAGGTGACATACCAGGGTCTCAGCATTGCCGACGTGCTGGCGCTTTCCGTCAACGAGGCGGTCAAAATATTCGCCGCACATCGCGATATCCACCGGTCGCTACAGTTGCTACAGGATGTCGGTCTCGGGTATCTGACGCTGGGGCAGCGCAGCCCCACCCTTAGCGGCGGCGAGGCGCAGCGCATTAAGCTGGTGACGGAGCTGGCGCGCAGCGGCCGGCAACAGGGCGTGTTGTACGTGCTCGACGAGCCGACCATCGGGCTGCACATGGGCGATGTCGCCAACCTGATCGCCGTGCTCCAGCGCCTCGTCGAGGCCGGCGGGAGTGTCGTCCTGATCGAGCACAACCTCGACCTGATCGCCGAGGCCGACTGGGTCATCGACCTCGGCCCCGAGGGTGGCGAGAGCGGCGGACGCCTGATCGGAGCCGGCACCCCCGAACGCATCGCCCGCCTGAAACGCTCCCACACCGGCCGCTACCTCACCCCCCTTCTGGGCAAGCCTGGACGGGCATGTCCGCCGTAGTTAGCGAAGGCGGATTCAACCCCGTCCGCCGTGCTGCACGCACCGTCCTCTGCCACCGCAACTCTTTGCTCCTCGCCGCGCATGAAATCGGGCTTGCCCCGGCAGAGGCAAACGTTGCCACCTCTCCCTTCGCTTTCCCTTGCCTTTCCCACCACAATATGGCAGATTCGCCCGCATAGCCTCACGCACACGCAAGCGTCTTCCGGTGACTTCTTGGCTATCCAATTGAACACGGTGAATTCGCCATGAATACAGCCATCGAAAACTCAAAGGCAAGGGCAGCAAGCTTGCGCGAGAACTGGAGTCCTGTATGAACAAGAATGAAATCACCTTTTACCGCGACTTGCTGGGCGACATCAAGAACCGCGTCCGCCAGGCCCAGCACCGAGCCATCCTCTCGGCCAACGCCGAGATGATCGCCATGTACTGGGACATCGGCCGCATGATCGCCGCCCGCCAGAAGCAGGAAGGCTGGGGCGCAGGGGTCATCCCCCGGCTGGCCACCGACCTGAAGAACGAACTGCCGGAAGAGAAGGGTTTCTCGGAGCGAAATCTAAAATACATGATCCGCTTTGTTCGTGAATACGGCGATCCTCCAAATTTGCCACAGCCCGTGGCAAAATCAGTGCCACAAGCCGTTGCGATTTTGCAAGATACTTATCAACAAGGAGATATAATTGTGCAACGGGTCGTTGCACAATTACCAATGCCGCCTGAAATCATATTCCGGATCTCATGGGCACACCACATCATACTGATGGAAAAGCTCAAAGATCTGCCTGCCCGCTACTGGTATGCCCGGCAGGCCCTCGAACAGGGGTGGTCCCGCGACACGCTCATCGTGCAGATCAGGAACCGCGTCCATGAACGGCAAGGGACGGCCGTCACCAACTTTGCCGCCACGCTGCCGGAGGCCCACGCCGCCATCGCCCAGGGGATGCTCAAGGACCCATACATTTTCGACTTTTTCACCCTGGAGGAACCGTTCCACGAGCGGGAACTGGAAACCGGCCTGTTGCTCCACATCCAGAAATTCCTGCTCGAACTCGGACGCGGATTTGCTCTCGTTGGCAGACAATACCGGCTGGAGGTCAGTGATCGTGACGTCTATCTCGACCTCCTCTTCTACCACCTCAACCTGCGCTGTTTTGTCGTCGTTGAGCTAAAGAAAGGCGAGTTCAAGCCCGAATACGCCGGTAAGATGAATTTCTACTGCTCGGCGGTGGACGACCTCATGCGCCGGGAACACGATACGGCGACCATTGGGCTCATTCTCTGTCAGAGCAAGAACCGCGTCTTTGCCGAATACGCTTTGAGAGACATCCACAAACCCATAGGAATCGCCGACTACGAACTCACCCGCGCGTTACCTGCGGACCTTGCCTCCAGCCTGCCCAGCATTGAATCGTTGGAGGCGGAAATCGAGTCGCTCGCACCGAGCAGCCAAACCGAAGAGCCCGCCTCATAATCCCTCAGCCCCTTGGGACGGGCATGTCCGCCGTAGCTTCAGCGAAGGCGTATTCAATCCCATCCGCGCCGCGCAAGCCACCTGTAGCGAAACACGGTGGTCAAGACCATGGAAGGAACATATGCTTCACATCACGCTTATGTACTGCTACTTGCAAACATAACCGTAAAACATGTAAGAAACAGCGACCGGAAGCGGCAACAAAAAGCGGTTGCACCCCCGTGAAAAGACTGCTACACATCATCCTGTACACGTGCGGTTTACAAAGGCATCGCCAGAACATTGCAGGAACATAAGAAACCGCTCAATAACTTGTTCTGCCGGAGAAGGAAATGAAGACAGCATCGTTACCAGTCCTGCTCATCCTCTGCGCCCTACTTTGCCAAGGATGCCGCAGTACAGTGGCACGGGGAAGACAATACCCGAATGCCGACCTGACCGATTATGAGGCGAGAGCACGTATCGCAATTGCCGAAATGCCGGTGACTTGGAATTCACGTACCGCCCTCCCCGAAAATCATCCTTGGTTTCGACCGTTGAAGGAGCAGAATCTTCGTATTGCCAAGGCCTCCTGCAACTTCGACGCATACTTCCACAAAGATGACAACAGGGTGCTTCTGACACTTTCGTTCGAGGACCCCGAGGAGTATCTTCCCGGGCGTTACGTTGAGTTTGACGAGTCCACACGGAATCTTGTGCATGTCGGAATACCCATACTCACAGGTGTTGGCGGGAAGCACATACTTGATGGTTACCCATCATGGGATGAAGTCAAACAATGGGAAAGACGGATGGCAGAACAAAACGCTGCACCATTACCTTCTGAAGGCGCGCCTTCAGAAGGAAGGTGAGCATCACGTTGAATGGAGATGGGAATGAATGCTGAGCCATCAGGTGACTACTACGACTACACGAAAACCATGAAGCCGGAGCGACCCTGGCGGGTTGATTGGCACCAACGTTTTGTCTACCGGCACATGAACGCGATGCGCGGCGGAACGGGCATGTATAGCGGCGATCCCAAGATGGCAGCCGCCCGGGGAGTTGGACAACGCTGGGTATTCGGCGACGGGAAGATCCATGAAGTCTGTTTGCGGTTTGAGGATTCGCTCGAGGTGATTCGACGCGTAAGCAACCTGACCTGCAATATGCCGCAGATCGTGCTGCTGACTGGTTGGCAGTACGAGGGGCACGACTCCAAATACCCGGCCTGGGGTGAGGTCTGCTCACATCTGAAGCGCGACGAAGACGCCACAGCGCTCGAGAGTCTGCGATGGCTGTTTCGTGAGGCGCGTCAATACAACTGCCTGGCAACGTTGCACGTGAACATGTTCGATGCCTACGCGGACAGCCCGCTGTTCGAGGAATATGTTCACAAAGACATCATTGCGAAAAATCTCGACGGCAAACCGATCATCGGCAACCGTTGGAGCGGCATGGACTGCTACCACATCAGCTACACCCAGGAGTGGAAGCATGGCCTGGCGCAGAAGCGAATCAACGGCCTGCTCGAGATGATTCCGGAGCTTCGCGAAAACGCATGTGTCTATATCGATGCGTTCCTGGGTGCGCGCATGAAGGATCAGCAGGGGCCGATCAGCCCTTATCTCGGTTTCAGTAAAGACGAAGAGGCTCGGACCATGCGCAAGATCCTGCGCTACTGGCTGGATCAGGGCGTCGATCCAGCCGTCGAGCATGCCTGGGGAATGCGGGTGGAGCGCTGCGTTGGGCTCACCCCGTACGCCGCGGATTCACGGCACCTGGAAGACCTCCCGGATTCGCTCTACACGACATCACCCTATCATGCCGGGGTCGGTGATGTGAACCTTCCCCCCGATTTTCTTGAGCGCTTCTGTCTCGAGACCTTACCGTACTACTACCGGAACAACCCCAACGGCAACTTCGACTATGGCCCCATTCACGACCCCACGGCCCTCTGCATGCCGGCCTTGTGGTGCGATGATCCCACGCTGATCGCCTACAGCAAGGACGGCTTTACGAACGCGAGGTGGCCACTGCCGCCGGAATGGGCGAACGTATCCGAGGTCCAGGTCTCCCGCCTGACGGTGGATGGCCCTCGGCAGCGCGATCGCGTGTTTGTGGAACCCGGTGGCATACGCCTGAGTCTTGCGCCTGGCGAAGCCGTGTGCATTACTCCTGTTCAAAAGACACTTTGAACATAAATAAATTGGAACTTGTTGTCGGGCTGTTAGATGCGGCAAAATGAACGGTGTGGATGTTTCATGTGTCAGTGCTGGATGCTGTTGCGGCCGTAGGTTCGGCGATACTCGAGGGGTGTGAGGCCTTTGCTTTTTCGGAACAGCCGGAAGAAATAGCTTTCATTGTCGAATCCCGAGGCGTGGCATATCTCCAGGAGCTTGTGGTTCGTGGTCAGGACGTCTTCGGCAAATGCATTGATTTAAAGATAAATATTAGGCTAGTATCAAAACAGTAAACAAAGGGATGTACCTGAGTGCTGCTGTTGAGGCGGCGTTCCGGCAGCATCAAACCAAGTGCGGCAGTTAAAGCGAGGAGGCTCAAAAATGGCAGCTAACAAGATCCCGGTAGCGATTCAACTCTATTCCCTGCGCGATGTGGCGCCCAAGGATGTCCCCGGAACGCTCCGCAAGGTGGCGGCGATGGGCTATGAGGGGGTGGAGTTTGCCGGCTACTACGGGCTGGCGGCTTCGGAGCTGGCCAAGATGCTGGCCGACTGCGGCCTGCGGTGCGCGGGCTCCCATGTGGGCATGAACCTGCTCGAAGGCGACGCCTTCGAGGCAACCGTAGCGATGAACAAGGCGCTGGGGACCGATCGGTTGATTGTCCCATGGTCCGACCTGAAGGATATGACGGCAATCATCGCGAACCTGAACAAGGTCCATGCGCGGGCGAAGGCGGCTGGCATGCGCGTGGGCTTCCATAACCACAAGAATGAATTCGAGCTGGAGAACGGCAAGACCAAGTTTGATCTCATCTTCTCGGGGACACCGAGCGATTTCCTGGTGCAGCTTGATATTGGCTGGGCCGCCGCCGCAGGACAGGATGTCCCCGCGATACTGCGCAAATATGCCCGGCGGATCGAGACGGTCCACGTCAAGGAATTCAGCGAGGCGAACCCGCAGGCCGCCGTGGGCGAAGGCTCGGTGGATTGGCCATCCGTATTTGATGTGCTCGAGAAGGAAACCGCGGTGAAGTGGTATGTCGTCGAGCAGGAGAAATTTGAAATCGGGCCGATGGAGAGCGCGAGGACCTGCATCGAGAACATGCGGAAGATGGGGCGGTAAACGGTTTTTAATCTGAATACAAGGAGTGGAGCATGACGATCAGGGTGGGAATGATTGGTGCCGGTGCAATCGCGAATGATCACTGCCAGGCGATAAGCAAGTACGAGGGCGCGGAAGTGGCGGCGGTCGCCGACATCAGCGCCGAGCGCAGGGATGAGCTACAGTCCAAGTTCTCGATTCCAAAGGGATATGCGAAATGGGAAGCGCTGGTTGCCGACAAGGATCTGGATGCCGTGGCGATCGCGCTCCCGAATGCCCTGCATGCGCCGGTGAGCATGGCCGCGCTCAAGGCGGGCAAGCACGTCCTGCTCGACAAGCCGTTCGCGCTGAGCTACGCGGAGGCCAAGGCAGTGGTCGCTACCGCAACACGCAAGAAGAAGATCCTGATGCTGGGCATGAACCAGCGCTACCGGCAGGACGCCCAGGTGGTGAAAACGATTGTGGAGCGAGGCGAACTCGGCGAAATCTATCACGCCAAGGCTTATTGGTACCGCCGGATGGGCTCGCCAAAATTCGGGACCTGGTTTGTGAACAAGAGCATGTCTGGCGGCGGCTGCATGCTGGATATCGGCGTGCATTACCTGGATCTGGCCCTGCACCTGATGGACAACTGGGAGCCGGTATCTGTTTCCGGGCAGGTCTACGGCAAGTTCGGGCACCGCGGCATCGGCGAAGGCGGATGGGGGAAATCCGACCGCAGCGCGAAGATCAAGTTCGATGTGGAGGACTTCGCGACGGCGCTGATCAAGTTCAAGAACCAGGCGACGCTGGAGTTGAATGTTTCCTGGGTCCTGCATCAGGAGCAGGGCGACAGGAACAATGTGGAGCTTTACGGGACCGACGCGGGAATATCCCTGGCTCCGACCAAGCTCTTCCGGCAGTCGAAACAGCCAGGCGAATACGAGGTCGTTGTACCCCAGGACGTCAAGATCCCCCACCGGTACCAGGGGCGGCAGGCCAACTGGCTGGATGCCATTCTCGGCAAAGACCAGCCCCTGTGCACGATGGAGCAGTCACTGGTCGTGCAACGCATCCTGGATGCGGTGTACGCCTCCTCCGCCACCGGCAAGGAGATCCGTCTCGGGAAATGACGTGGACGCAACGGGGCGGCACGCATGATCATGTGCGCCTGGCTGCGCGCTAGCCGATCTTGACCGGCTTGCGGGTGCGCGCGCTTTCATAAAGCGCGTCGAGCAGTTGCATCACGATCACGCCTTCCTCCCCGGTCGCGGTATGCGGGGTCCGGTTGATGATGCTGTCGGCGAAATGCGCCTGCGCGGAAGGCGGGCGCGGAGCCGGCGTGTCCAGGTGCATATCATACTGCGCGCCTTGCCGCTCAATGAAGAGTTCGGCATCAAAGTTATAGCCGCCGCCGACATTGCGCTGCAGAAGCCCGCCCTTGGTTCCCAGCAGGCGCGTCTCCATCAGCTCATGCTCCTTGATATTCGCGGCCCAGGAGGCTTCCACTTCCAGCGAGGCCCCGTTCTTGAACGTGATCATACCGGCGGCCAGGTCCTCCACATCGAAGGTCTTGTTTTCCAGCCGGGCCCGTTCGGTCCCGAGGTGGTCATACGTGCGGGCCAGTACCCATTCCGGCTTGGGATAGTTCATCAGCCAGAGCGCCAGGTCCAGCCGGTGGACCCCGAGATCAATCAGCGGGCCGCCGCCGGCAAGCGCCTTCGTGCCGAACCAGCCGCCGAATCCGGGCATCCCGCGGCGCCGGTGCCAGACGGTGCGTCCGAAATAGATATCGCCCAGGATTCCATCCTCCACCTGCTTCTTCAGCGCCCAGGACTGCTCCGTGAAGCGGTAGGAGAAGTTGATCATCAGTTTCCGCCTGGCCTTCTTCGCTGCCGCCAGCATGGTCCTGGCCTCATCGGCGTTCATCGCCATCGGCTTCTCGCAGAGCACGTGGCAGCCGGCCTGGAGCGCGGCCAGGGTCAGCGGCATGTGGAACTTGTTAGGTGTCGCCACGCTCACCACATCCAGTTTCTCGCGTTCGAGCATCAGCTCTGCCGAGGTGTATCGACCGGCGATCGATTTCTCAATGCCAACCTTCTCGAGTTTCGCCGCATCCATGTCCGCGATCGCCACCACCTCGACGCCGGGATGCGCCTGAAAGCCAGCAATATGACTCTTACCCATCCCCAGTCCAATCACACCCGCCCGCAGTTTCTTCATGTGTTCATTCCTTTGGTTCAATATCAGATCCGGTTTTTAGCCCGCCCTTGTTTGACTTGATCATTATGTTATTCCCGAGCATAGTTGGATGCAAATCCTTTCCTTGGAAAATAATCGGTAAACAGGGTAAAAAACGGGGAATGGATTGCAAGGCCAAAAGACTGTGGGAGATCCTGCACATGAACCGAAACCGATTCAAGCTGAAAACGATCTGGTGGCCTTTGGCGGCCTTCGTGCTGTTGCTTGCGGGCATGCTGGTCTCGCTGTACCAGATGGGAAGAGTCTGGTGGTGCAAGTGCGGGGAGCTGCGTCCCTGGGATGGCCACATGTGGAGCCTGCACACATCGCAGCACCTGTTCGATTACTACAGCTTCACCCATGTCCTGCACGGCGTGATCTTCTGCGGCGTGGCCTGGCTGGCTTTTCGTAAGCGGCTGCGGTTCCGGTGGCGGCTTTGGATCGCGATCCTGATCGAGGTGTCCTGGGAGCTCCTGGAAAACACGCCATTCATCATCCAGCGTTACCGGGAAACCACGATCGACCAGGGCTACGAAGGCGACGCCATCGCCAATTCGCTGGGAGACATCGCCTGCTGCGCCATCGGCTTCGCGATCGCATCACGCCTGGGATGGAAATGGTCGTTCCTGCTGCTGGTCGTCGTCGAGACCGCACTGCTGCTGCTGATGCGGGACAACCTGACATTGAACATCCTGATGCTGCTCTATCCTGTCGACGCCATCAAGCAGTGGCAGATGGGCGGCTCGCCGGTATTCAACTAGCCCACCGAACGCAAACAAACTTAACAACAAGGAGATCATGATGACATCACGCGAGAGAGTAATTGCCGTTATCGAGGGGCGGCGGGCTGACCGGATCCCGGTGTATGCATGGGTCAGGGCCAATCTGGATAAGCAGATTTCCGCAGCTTTCGGATCTGTCGATGCTTTCGAGGATCGCTACGAATTTGATTTCGCGCACCTGTTCGGTGGCCCCGGCCCCTTCCCTGGAAAACAGCTCAAGGCGTTGCGAGAGGCAAACGGCGGCGTCATCGAGCCCTCGCACCTGCTCGATATCCCCCTGAGCGACCCCGACGATGCAGCCTCCTATGACACGCTTCGCGCCAGCGTTGACCATCACAAGACGCAGCGCAACCGTTTTGTCTATGTCCAGACTCCGGGCATCTTTGAATGTCTCAACGGACCTTTCGGTATCGAGAATCACCTCATGTACCTAGTCCTGTTCGAGGCGGAGCTCCATGAAGTGTACCGCAGGCAGGCCGACTGGAACCGGAGATTCGCCATGAACTGCCTGGATATCGGCGTTGACATGATCCATGTTTCCGATGACTGGGGCGCACAGACCGGGTTGATGTTCAGCCCCGACACCTGGCGCAACCTGATCTACCCCTACCACAAGATCACCTGCGATGCCGTGCGTCAGCGGAACGGATACCTCAGCCTGCACTCCGACGGGAATGTCACGCAAGTGCTGGATGGGATTGTCGACCTTGGCTATAACGTCCTGCACCCTTACCAGGTCTCTGCCGGCATGGACTACAACCTGTACTTCCAGAAGTACCAGGACCGGTTTTCCATCATGGGCGGCCTGGATGTCCAGACAACCATCGGATTCGGGAAGCTCGACAGGCTGCGGGACGACATCACGAATGTCCTGCATGCTTTCCGTGAGCGGGGCTTGCTGCTTTGCACGACCCATTTCGTGCAGGACCACTGTACGATCGAGGAACTCGTCTACGCCTATGATCTGATATACAGTCTCGTTCGAAGAGCACCAGCGGTATAGCGGGATATGATTTGCAGCCATTGGAAAAGACTGCTACACGATTCGCTGTGAATTCAAGGTTTACAACAACATTGCCGGAACAAATCCAGGATCATAAGAAGCACTCAATAACTGGCAAACGAAGCATGACACCACGACAAAGACTTTTCAATGTCCTTGACGGGAAACCAACCGACAAGGTTCCTGTCTGGCTCCTGTTTCCGTACCACCCGACGGGATATTATGTCGATGTCCGCAACCATGACGGCTACAGGCGTGTGCTGGACTATTCCCTCGAACGTGGTGTCATCATGCTCAACCGCAGAAACCTGGGTGTCCGGTTGCATCAGGGGGACGTCGCGTATCCCTTGTCGAGGAAGCTGCTCGCTTCCGACGAGGACCTGGAGGCCTTCTGCGGCATGCCGCTTCAGGACGATGAAAAGGTGCTGCGCCAGGAAATGGAGAGTAAACTCGACCAGTACATGCGGGAAAAGAAGGAGTTCCCGCTTGAGTCGGGGGCGATGATGCTCGATCTGGGTTCGCCTATCAACACGATCTATCACGCCGCCGAGCTGTGCCTCTATCCTGTCTGGTCAATCACCCACTCTTCGATTATAGAACACTGGCTGGACCGCCGGATGCGGCAGCTTGAGTTCGTGTACCGCTTCTGCCTGGATCGCGATCTGGCCGACATCTACTTCCTCGTGGGTAGCGAGCTTGCTTCACCTCCGATGGTCAGCCCAGAAACATTCAGCCGCTGGGTCGTCCCCTATGAACGGCAGCTCATTTCGCTCATCCATTCCTATGGAAAGAAAGTGATCCAGCACTACCACGGGCAGATCAGGGAGGTCCTGCCAGCCTTTGGTGACATGGCTCCAGACGGTCTTCACACGATCGAGGCGCCTCCCGTCGGCAACTGCACGCTGTCGCAGGCGTTCGAGATCACGCAGGAAAAGATCACGCTGATCGGCAACATCCAGTACGACGTGTTCCGATCAGCCTCGCCCGCCCAGATGAAGCAGCACGTGCGGGACGTTCTCGAGGAGGTGGGCGACCGGCGGTTCATTCTCTCGCCAACGGCGGGGCCGTTCGACGAATCGCCACCGGAGGCGCTGTTTGATAACTACATGGCCTTTATCGATGCGGCTTTTGAGTACTCAACCCGGGGGTGATGCATGAACGCGAACAAGATGGCGATTGTGTGCGGGGCTTGCGGGGCGGATACGTTTATCCGGCGGGAACCGGTCTACGAGGGGTTCCGCAAGACCGGCGAGCGGCTTTTCTGCGTAAGCTGCGGGCATGAGTATGCCGCCGAGGCGGAGGTGCCGTACAAGACGGCGGCGAAACCGCAGGTCTTTACCGCCGCTGACCGTTCGCAGCGGGTTGACCTTTTCAAGGGCGACGAGAAAGGCCGCAATTGCCGGCACTGCCGCCACTATGTCGTCAACCCGTTCGTGCAGCGCTGCAGCCTGCACCGGATCGAGGTGCAGGCCACCGATCTTTGCGATGATTTCAGCGCGATGGCAGCGGCTGGCGAGGAGGCGGAAGATCCTCTGGCGAAACTGCTGAAGCGGGGCGGGTGATTATCTTTTCTCTACCCTTCTCAATTCCCGCCAGGCGGCGGCGAGCAGGAGCAGGAGCATGATGGCGAAGATGGCGTTGAACAGCGGGGTCCAGCGGTCGAGGAATGCCGCTTCCATCTGGTCGATGGTGTAGTGCCAGAAGAAGAGGTCCGTGCGCGGGTCGGTCGCCAGCCGGCGGTAGAGCGCATGCGCGCCGAACAGGCGCGGGAGGTCGGGAATCACAGCCCAGACCGCCCCCGCCAGCATGGCTGGCGGGGTGGCGAGCAGCAGCCAGAACGGGGTGCGGCCGCGCCGGCAGGCGTAGATGACGGCGGCGATGAACAGGGGTATGGCGGCACCGAACAGGGGTTGATGCATATCAGTTCTCCTCCGGCAGGCTCGTGGGGACGTTGACCCAGCTTCGCAGGGCCTTCACGCGGCGGTAGGCTTCCATCGCGCCATGGTTGTCGCCGAGTTCGCGGCGCTGGTCGCCGAGGTGCTGCCAGAGCGGGTAGTTGTTTGGATCATAGGCGGCGGCCTGGGTGAGGCAGTGCTCGGCCAGCGTCCGGGCAGGTGGCGAGTCGGTCTGCCAAAGGAGCGCGGCGAGTCGTCGCCAGGCGACCGGGTCCGTCGGCGCGGCGGCAAGGGCACGGGCGGTGTCGGGGAGCCCGGCTCGGGTGATGCGGCCATCCATGTCCAGTTGCAGGTCGAATGCCGTCAACGCCAGGGCTATGACGAGGCAGGCGAAGGGGGCGAAGGTTGAAGGATTCCTGATTTCTGATTTCTGATTTCTGATTTCTGATTTTCCCCCAATGTCTTCGGTCTTCGGTCTTCCGTCTCCAGTCTGCAGTCTGCAGTCTGCAGTCTGCGGTCTGCAGTCTCCCCCCTCCCCCCGCAGCATTCCGGCGAGGGCGGCGACGGTCAGGGCATAGAGCGGCAGGTGCAGCGGGAAGTCGGCCAGTGCATGGACGGCGGCGGCCGCGAGGGCGGCGACGGCGGCCGTGCCCAGCGCCCGTGCGCCGGGCGGGGCGGCGGGGTGCAGGGCGCGGCAGGCATCGCGCAGCAGACGGGTGGCGATGAAAATGGCGAGCAACAGTCCGGCCAGGCCGGTCTCGCACAGCCATTGGACGTATTCGTTCTCGGCGAAGTCGCGGGCGTCGCGGGCCGAGGTGGTTCGGTGCTGCGGGTATACGACACGGAAGGCATTCGGTCCGGTCCCGATCAGCGGGTATTGCCGCCAGATGCGCAGGGCGTCGCGCCAGGCCGCCGTGCGGTCCTGGACGCTTTGCGTCGCAAGCGGGTCGCGCAGGCTCGACAGCCGTTCGCGGATGGCCTCCTGCCGCCAGGCGATCACCAGGACGGCTGCCCCCAGGACCAGGACGGCGGCAGCAAGGGCGATGCGGGTGCGGAGGCGTCCGTGCAGCAGGCCGATCAGCAGCAGTGTACCCAGTCCGGCGGCCAGGGCGACCATGCCTCCGCGCGAAAGGGAGAACAGCACACCGGCGGCCAGCGTGGCGGCGGCAGCCGCGTTCAGCAGCGCGGCGAGCGGGCGGCGTTGCGCGGCATCCTGCACGGCCAGTGCCAGCGCGGCGGGGGCGAGGATGGCGCAGAAGCCGGCGAAGTGGTTGCGGTTCATGAAGCCGCCCATCGGGCCGGGGCTTCCGTGCGGAATGGGGATCCACCACCAGAGGGTATCGCCTTGCGGGATCACCCAGTTGCCGAGAATCCCAGCCAGCGCCATCACGCTGCCGACGAGGAGAATGGCACGCAGGGCGACCGTGCGCGACTGTGTGCCGGCGGTGGCGGCGAGGCACCAGCCAGCGGACGCCAGCACTGCCAACAGGAGGAAGCGTAGCGAGCCGGCGCGGCTGCGCGTGAGCGAGAAGACGGGCGTCACCCCGTGCTCCACGCCAGCGGCGGTGACCGCATCGAGTGTTTCAACCACGATCCGGTTCTGGCGGGCGCGTTCCCCGCTGCCGGGCAATGGCAGGCCCGCTGGCAGGGGCATCAGCATGATTAGCAGGTAGAGCAGCAGCAGCGCGAAGGGAGAGCGGAGAACTGGAAAAGACAAGGCTTCGCCGGTTACACCTCTCATCCGCAGCGGCTCACCGAGGACGGTTCGCCCTACCCAGGGGGCGTCCCGCCCATTGTCACACGGCGGTGTTTGTCGGGCGTTGGGCGTTGTGTTGTTGTCTGCAGTCTGCGGTCAGCAGTCTGCAGACAAATTAAACACACGCCAAGGGCGCAGGGCCGCCAGGCACAGGGCGACGGTGGCGGCGGTGACGGTCCAGGGGAAGATCCCCGCGCCGTAGACCGCCAGCAGCAGGAAGGCCGCGACTGGCAACAGGATGGGAAGCAGCGTGTTCATGCGGATGAGGAGAGTTTCTTCAACGTCAAGTTCATGAGGCCGCGACGGATGGACGCGATATCGTGCCCCTCCAGGCGGATGTGGAAAGGCCAGGTGCCGATCTGCTCGGGGCTGTGGGCGTCGGAGGCGGTGATCACCGGTAGATCGGGATAGCGCCGCCGATAGGCTTGAACCGTGCCGGGCATGACCTCGATCGCGTCGTAGTCGCCGGGCGGCAGGAATCCGAGCTGCGATTCGACACTGAAGGCATGACGGTTAATGTGGCTGGGGATGAAAAGCCCGCCGAGCAGGCGGGTCTGGCGGCCGACGGCCTTGAACGAGTGCGGTACGGCTTGCCCGAGGAAATAGGAGAGCAGCTCGATGATATTGTCATCGGCATCCACGACGGGCTGGTCGCTATAGTAAGCCAGGTTCAGCGGCATGCGCGGCTGGACTGCGGCGATCCAGCGGTCCATCTCCATGGCCGCGTCGAGCTCATCGAAAAGCGCGAGCACGTGGCATTCCTCGACGGTGGTGATTTCCATGCCGAACAGCGGGATCAGGTCGTGGCGTTTGCAGGCGTCGCGGAAGGCAGGGCAGTTGCGGGCGCTGTTGTGGTCGGTCAGGGCGACGAGGCCGATGCCCTTGGCGGCGGCGGTTTGCGCGATCAGCACCGGGCTCATCTCCAGCGAGGCGCAGGGGGAGAGGCAGGAGTGATTGTGCAGGTCGGCCAGCATGGCGTCAGGCCCCGAACTGTTTACCCAGCATGCAGGAGGCCTCGAATTGGTTGCGCGAGGTGCGGAAGATGGCGACGCTTTCGCGGCGGGCGGATTCGATCATGTCCTCGGGTACCGGGCGGTTATTGCAGACCAGGATCCCGGCGGCCCCGGCCAGCGCGGCGACGGCGACGGTGTTGTTGTGGGCTTGGATGGTGATCAGCAGGCAGCCATCCTCGGCATTAGCCATCACGTCGCTGAGCAGGTCGGAAGTATAGCCGCCGGTAATGGTTGTGTCGGAATTGAAATCGGGGTGCAGCGTCTCCACGGAGTCGAGTGCGGCGAAATCCTTCAGCGTCATGGCTTTATCTCCTGCGGCGGTGGCGGTATTCAGGGCGCGCAATTGTGAACAACGCCTATAGCCTAAGACAAGTCATCGCGCTTGTCCAGCCTGCTGACTTATGTACAAGGGCGGGCTTGCGTTCGGGGAGTGATCCGTGTAGTCTTCCGCCACTACAGGAGACCGGATGTGAGCGCGAAAACGGCGGAAGATCATTTTGGATTGCTGGCGGACATCGGCGAGATCAGTGCGCTGCTGTCGGATAGTCCCGATTTGCAGGGCTTCCTGGATCGCTGCGTCGTCATGGTAGCCAACCACCTGAACGCCGAGGTCTGCTCGATCTACCTGTATGACGAGGACACGCGCATGCTGACGCTGCGGGCGACCCATGGCCTGTCCAAGGCGGCCGTGGGGCAGATCCGTCTCGCGATCGGCGAGGGCCTGGTTGGCAAGGCACTGAAGGAACTGCGCCCGATCTGCGTCGCGCACGCCAGCGACCACCCGGACTTCAAGTATTTCCCTGAGGCGGGGGAGGAACCCTACGATGCGTTCCTGGGGGTGCCGATCCAGCGCGGGGTGGAGAAGATCGGCATCCTGGTGGTGCAGCGGCATGCGCGGGATCGCTTCAACAACGTGGAAGTGATGGCGATGCGGGCGCTGACCTCGCAACTGGCGACGGCGATCGAGACCGCCCGCACGTTGCTGCAGATGGCGGTGCCCGCAGAGGTGGTCGTGCCGGCGAAGGTGGTCGTGCCGGTGCGCGTGGCGCAGCGCTCCTTTTTCGTCAACGGCAATACCGCCTCGCCGGGGTATGCCTGCGGCCCGAGCATCCAGTTCATGCGTCACCCGGTCGAGAGGATGCTCCAGCTCAGCCGTGAGCACGAGGGGGCAGGAGGCAGCAGCGATGACGCGATGCTTGACCGGGCGATCGCCGCGACGCTGGGCCAGCTTGTCGAGATGCAGGAGGCACTCGGGCGCAAGCTGCCCGAAGTGGCCTCGCTGATCTTCGAGGCCCATATGATGATGCTCAAGGACCGCTCGTTTGTCGGCGCGATGCGCGAGCGCATGCACAAGGGCGAATCCGCCGTCCGGGCGGTGGCGGAGGTGGCGACGCAATACATCGGCATCTTCGAGGCTAGCTCGCACGACTACGTGCGCGAGAAGGCGCGCGATGTCGAGGATCTGGCACTGCGGATGCTTACCAATCTGGCCGGCGGGGAAAGCGGGGAGGGGTCCGACTGGCGCGGGCGGATCGTGATCGCAAGGGAATTGCTGCCCTCGGACATCCTGAAGATCACGCTGGCCGATGTGGCAGGTATTATCCTGGTCGGAGGCGGGCTGACGTCGCACATCTCCATCCTGGTGCGTTCGCTCTCGATCCCGATGATCGTGGCCGACGAGCTGTTGCTGGCCGGGGTGGCGGATGGCGACAAGGTCCTGCTGGATGCCGATGCGGGCAATGCCTATGTCAACCCTACCCGCGAGGTGATCGTGCGTTTCGAGGAGCGGGACCGGCTGCGCGACAAGGCGATCTTGCATGGCGCGGCGATGCGCGACGAGACCTGCATGAAAGACGGCACGCGGGTCAAGCTGCTCGCGAATATCAACCTGTTGAGCGAACTGGACATGGCGCTCGACCTGAAGGCGGAAGGCATCGGCCTTTACCGCACGGAATTCCCCTTCCTGATCCGCCAGGCGCTGCCGTCCGAGGAGGAGCAGTGCAAGGTGTACACGCGCCTGCTCACTAGGATGGGAGACCGCGAGGTGACGATCCGCACGCTGGATGCCGGCGGCGACAAGATGATGGACTACCTGAACGACGGAGCCGAGCCGAATCCGGCCCTCGGCTTGCGTTCGACCCGGCTGCTGCTGCGCCACCGCGATATTTTCGACCAGCAGCTTCGCGCTATCCTGCGCGCGGGTGCCGGTCGCGAACGGTTGCGGATCATGTTCCCGATGATCTGCTCGCTGGACGAGTTCCGGCAGGCCAGGGGTATTGCCGAGGATTGCATCGAGGCATTGGAGGCCGAGACCGGCGAGGCGGTGCCCCGCCCGGAGATCGGCATGATGGTGGAACTGCCGTCGGTGGTCGATCTGGCGGATGCCTTCGCCCGCGAGGCGGACTTCTTCTCGATCGGGACCAACGATTTCATCCAGTACATGCTCGGGGTCGACCGTGCGAATGCGCGGGTGTTGGAGTACTACTGCCCGCACCATCCGGCGGTGCTTCGCGGGCTCAAGCGGGTGGTCGATGCGGCGAAGCACCGCAAGATCGAGTGCTCGGTATGCGGCGAGATGGCCCACGATGTGCGCTATGTCCCGTTCTTCCTGGGGATCGGCATCCGCTGCCTGAGCGTGGACCCGCATTACCTGCCGGAGGTGCAGCAGTGCGTGCTGGGCTGGACCGAGGAAGCCGCCGCCGCCTATGCAGCCTCGCTGCTGGCGCAGAACGTCATCTCGGATATCGAGAAGCGGCTGCTGGACAAGGCCCCGGTTTAATGCCGCTGTAGGACAAGTGCCGTTCTCGACGGCAGGTAGAGCTTAATCATAAGCCGCGTTGTCTCACCATCCGTTACCGTCGCCGGGACGAACCGCTGGTCCGCCGCGATCCGGTCATGCCCGCCGAAACGCGGCTCGTCACTGTTCAGCAACAGGTGGTAGGTGCCGGCGGGAACTTCAATCCCGTAGTCGGTGAACGAGACGGCCGGGTTGAAGTTGAAAGCGAACAGCAGGTCCCCGCGCGAGAACGCTATCACCTTGTCGCCGTCATGCAGGCAATGTGCCTCGGGCCGCGAGGCGGGGGCGGGATGCGCGCGCAGCAGGGCGAGCATGGCCGCGTCGAAATCGGCCAGCGCATGGTAGCGCAGGTCCGGGTTGTCCCGCAGGCTCCACTGGCGGCGCGCGTAGTGGTAGGACCAGCCGTTGCCCTCGCGCGGGAAATCGATCCATTCGGGGTGTCCGAACTCGTTGCCCATGAAATTGAGATAACCGCCGACGGCGGTCGAAGCCGTCACCAGCCGGATGAGCTTGTGCAGCGCGATCCCGCGATCAATGACGAGATTCCCGCTCTGGCGCGACATGCCGTCGTACATCGCGGCATCGACCAGCTCGAAGATCATCGTCTTGTCGCCGACAATCGCCTGGTCGTGGCTTTCCACGTAGCTGACGGTTTTCTCCTCGGGGCGCCGGTCGTTGAGATGGTACCAGAGGTGGTGCATGTTCCAGTCCTCGTCCTTCTGCCTGCGGACGAGCTGGAACCAGCAGTCCGGCAGTCCCATCGCCAGCCGCAGGTCGAAACCGATGCCGCCCTCGGCCACCGGGGCGCAGAGCCCGGGCATGCCGCTGACGTCCTCGGCGACGGTCAGCGCGGACGGCAGCACATCATGGATCAGCTTGTTGGCCAGGGTCAGGTAGGCCAGCGCATCGTCATCGACGGAACCGTTGAAATAGTCGTCGTAGGTGGCAAAGGCGGGGCCGAGCCCATGGTGATGGTAGAGCATGCTGGTGATGCCGTCGAAGCGGTAGCCGTCGAAGCGGTACTCGTCGAGCCAGAAGCGGCAGTTGGAAAGCAGGAAATGCAGGACCTCCGGCTTGCCGTAGTCGAAGCAGCGGCTGCCCCATGCCGGATGGTGGCCGCGCGGGCCGTCATGGAAATACTGGAAGGGGGTGCCGTCGAGGCGCGAGAGTCCTTCGGCCTCGTTGCTGACGGCGTGGGAATGGACCAGGTCCATGATCACGGAAATCCCCATGCCGTGGGCCTCGTCGATCAGCGCCTTCAGGGCCTCGGGTGTGCCGAAGCGCGACGAGGCGGCGAAGAAGCTGGAAACATGGTAGCCGAACGAGCCATAGTAGGGATGCTCCTGGATGGCCATCAACTGGATGGTGTTGTAGCCGCCGGCCTTGATACGGGGCAGGATATGGCTGCGGAACTCGTCGTACGTGCCGACACGCGGTTCCTCCTGGGCCATGCCGACGTGGCATTCGTAGATGATGGCGGTCTCGGGGCGGGGCGGCCGCGGATGTCGCCATTTGTAGGGGGCGTCGGGCGTCCAGACCTGCGCACTGAACAAGTTGGTGGTGTGGTCCTGCACCACGCGCCGGGCGAAGGCGGGGATGCGCTCGCCGCCGCCATGATCCCAGGAGACCAGCAGCTTGTAGTGGTCGCCGTGGTGCAGGGAGGTGGCTGGCAGGCACCATTCCCAGTCGCCTTTGGCGTTGAGGCGACGCCCTGCGAAGGCGGGTGTCGCCTGCCAGTTGTTGAAATCGCCGACGAGATGCATGGCCGTGGCATTGGGTGCCCACTCGCGCAGGATCCACTCGTCGCCGCGGCGGTGCAGGCCGTAGTACTCATGCGCGGCGGCGAAGTCGGCAAGCGCCAGATTCCCCCCGGTCAGGTGCGCCTCCATCCAGGTGGAATGATCCGCGCGCTGCTGCAGCAGGGCTCGGAACGGTGCCAGCCAGGGATCCTTGGAGATGAAAACTGGGGCGGTGGATTCGGCTGCCGGCTCGGGGACAGTGGTTGTTTGCATGGGAGCTATCATAGATTGCTTTGCGTTTGCGTCAATCGGTCTTTTGCGGTCCGGTGGTTCCAGTCGCCCGCCCTAGCGATTTCCAGTTGTGGATTTTGCAGAGGCGGAGTCCCTCGATCGAAGGCAGCCAGGCTCCGGTCGAGCGGCGACGCAGGCCTATTTCGAGAAAGTCGCTCAGGGCGGCGCGGGGTGGAATCGGTGTGGTGGCGTGGAAGACCTTGCCAAGAGGCGGCGCGCCGATGGCGAACTCCCGTCCAAAGGCTTGTTTGAACAGGACGGTGCCTGTGGCGACCAGCTCATTCTGGTCGTCGCGGAACATGAAGACGGCCTCTAGATCCGAGGGGACGCGGGCGTGGAACCGCCAGAAGGTATGCACGGTGTCCTCACGGATGGTGAGGCCGATGAAGACAGCCTGCCCGCCCAGCAGGTGCATGTCCAGTATATGATCGGGATGCTCATCCATCGTAGCGTCCAGTGATGGTGCCGGCTGGAAGGGGGAGAGCACGTTGGCAATCGTGATTTCGCTCTCTCCGTGCTGCTCCATCAGCGTGGCCAGTTCGCGGGCGTGCTGCTCGTCGAGTCCTCGGGTCATGAGCAGTTCGCGCAGGTTAAGGTAGCGGAAACGCATGGCGACCCCCTTGTTGCTGGTCGTCTGCTTCAGTTTGTGTTCGATGTCGCCCTGTAGCAATGACCAGCGGTCGTCAGCGCTTTTCCGATAGAGATCGAATTGATGTTGCCACAGATACCAGCGTGCCCGTTCGCGGGTCAGTTGAAGCCGATAGCGATCAAGCAGTACCTCCTCCTGCGTGGTGTTGCGGAAGCCGGCAGCGGACAGGCGCCCGGCTGCAACGGCCGTTTCGATGTTATCGAGGGCCCGAAGGGCGGCTTGTGGCTGCGGCTGCGGCTGCTGGTTGTAGAAGTTATAGAGCTGGATCGCGGCATCGGCGGGTAGGGGGCCGACGGCATCCAGTACGGTGAACGGATCCAGGCCGAGTCTCGACCATGCATCCAGAATGGTTTCCAGGCGAATCTCGCCGAGGTGCAGCAGGTGCAGGCCGGTTTCCATGCCGGCGCGGCGGGCCTCGGACAGCTGCACGGGTGCCTCGACGGTGGCGAGGGCGTCTGGCAGCAGGGTAAGGGTTGTCAGCAGTTGACGCAGGATCGTGGCATCGTTCGGTGCCCGTTCCCGCGCCCTGGCGAAGTGCGCGAGCGACTGGTCGATCTCGGCGATGGTTTCCTCGGGGCTGGTCGCCGATGCCGCCAGGCGCACGGAAATGCGTGCGGCCAGGGCGGCGGCATCGGCATTGTCGGGCGCGAGACGGCAGGCCTTGTCGATCACGTGGCGTGCCTCGGTCAGCCAGCGGTGTTCATCCATACGCATCAGGATACCCATCTGGCTGGCGATAACATGCGCAGGCACATCCCGGTTTTTGGCTTGCGCTTTCTTGATGTTTTCCGCGAGGCGCTTATCACTGTCGGTCACCAATGCCCAAGCCAGTCGCCTATGCATCTCGTCCGATTCCGGTGCCAGGCGGCACGCCACGCGCAGGCGTCCGAGCGCCTGTTCACGGGTGATGTCGGGAACCGGTAGCCAGAAGTACAGCGAGGGTTCGCCGCTGATCGCGGCCAGTCCCTGTTCCATCAGGGTTGAGGCGGTTGCCAGGCGAAGCTGGTTGAGAGCCAGCAGGCCGCAGGCAAGGGTGGCCGCAAGATGTTGCCAGTGGCTCGTGGGCGGTTGGGTGGGGCTGTGCCGATGCGCGTCGCCAGTGCGTGATGGGCGCGACAACGCGACGCCGAGCATACAGAAGAACAGGGCGGCAACCCCCGGACGCGAGGACAAGTTGAAATCCACTGCGGCATGGATCAGGCCGGCGACAACTGATAAAAACGCTGCCCGGCGCAGCCAGACCGATTCACCCTCGCAGGCGGGAAGCAGGCGGCGGGCGGCACCGGCCAGTGTGAGCACGAATGCCGTCAGCAGCAGGAGCAGGCCGGGGATGCCGGTCTCGCTCATGATTTCCAGATAATCGTTGTGCGCATTATAGACCCGGTTGCCGCCGTAGCCTGGCGGCTGGAATGGAAGGAATGCATCGGCAAACCGCCCGGGGCCCGCCCCGAGCGGCTCATGCGCCACCTGTTTGATGGTGGCCTGCCAGATAAGGGTGCGCGGGAGGGCGGCCTGCTGCATCGTCTCGAGCTGCTTGAGCCGCTCCAGCGTGAATGCGTACGTGCCGCCGGCCCCGATTGCCAGCACCAGCAGGGTAACCAGGATGGCGGTCACGACCGGCATGCGGTCCCGCTGCTGCTGCCGGTCGCGGCTGAACACGAACCAGGCGCAGAGGCACAGCAGGGCAACCAGGGTGGCGCTGATCGCGCCGCGCGAGCCCGATAGTATTAGCGCGACAGCCTGCGCGAGGGTGGCCAGCAGCCAGAGGAGCGCGGTCAGCAGGCAGTAGTCCTCGCGCTTGGCTTCATGCAGGATACGCGAGCGGCGTTGCCGGATGTGGTTGCCGGCGCGGATCATGGCCAGTTGCGCCATGGCCAGTGTCGGCGGCAGGCTCAAGGCCAGCAGCCCGCCCATGGAGTTGCCGCTGGAGAAGGTGCCGGCGGCCCGGGTGCCGCTGACGAACTTGTCGTAGATCCCCAGCGGCACATAGAGGCCGATCACGCCGATCACAGCCTCGGCACTGGCGATGATGGTAATCCCGATGACCATCACGCGCAACACCTGCGTGCGTCCGGCAAACCGACGGGTGGAGGCGGTCAGGGCCGCCCAGGCACACCACAGGAAAAGCGTAGTAGAGAAAACGGCTAGGCTGCCTCCCGTTCCGCGGATAAGCCCTGTGGTCGCATGGATGAGCGCGATCAGGGCCGTCCAGCCGAAGAACAGGGCAAAGAATCGGCTTCCAGGCAAGGCGGCTGGTAAGGGTGCCTGCTTGCGTCCGCGCATGAGGACGTAGCCTGCAAGTGTCAGGCACAGCAGGCCGGTGAGCGTCTGTGCCCAAAGCGCCACCCCGCCGTACGGGATGGCGCTTGCCAGCAGGATCAGGAATACGATCAGTGTCGGTATATATTTTGAAATGGGAGTGCCTCCGCCTGCGTTATTGACGCACTCATGCAAGCATAGCGGCAGCCCCCCCCGTGTCGATCATAAAATGTTGACTCAGTCCAGCGGGATGGCGATATACTGGTGATAGCGGCCCATGCGGACCCGCAGTACCAGCCGTCCGCTTTCCTTCGCCCCGGCCAGTGCGCGCTCGAAGGCTTCGGCGTCGCGTGTCCGCTCCAGGTTCACTCCGGTAATCAGGACTCCCGGACGCAAGCCGGCACGCGCGGCGCGTCCGTCGGGGCTGACGCTGGTGATGACCACTCCCTCGTTGACCTCGTAGCCGGAACGTTCGGCGATGTCGGCCGTCACATCCGAGATCTCCACGCCAAGCAGTTCGTCCGAGAGTTTTCCGCCGTTCTCGCCGCCTTCGTCATCCAGTGCGCGGGTGACTGCCTTGATGGTTGTCTCCTTGCCTTCGCGCAGGATCTCCAGGCGGATCGTCGTCTCGGGCGGCCTCGATGAAATCGTGTTGCGGAAGGCACCGACATCGCTTACATCCTTGCCGTCCAGCTTCAGGATCACGTCACCCTGCTTAAGGCCGGCGGCCTCGGCGGCGGAATCCTCCATCACGTCGGACACCAGGATCCCGCGCGCCTGCTCCAGGCCGAGCGACGAGGCCAGCTCCGGGGTAAGCTCCTGGAGGTAGATGCCGAGATAGCCGCGGGTGACCTTGCCATGCTCGATCAGTTGTTCCTTGATGGCGGACGCCATGTTGATCGGGATGGCGAACCCGACTCCCATGTAGCCGCCGCTCTGGCTGTAGATGGCCGTGTTTATCCCGACGACCTCGCCCTTGATGTTGAGCAGCGGTCCGCCCGAGTTGCCGGGGTTGATGGCCGCGTCGGTCTGGATGAAGTTCTCGTAGTCGGCAATGCCGATGTTGCTGCGGCCCAGCGCGCTGACAATCCCGGCGGTGACCGTCTCGGTCAGTCCGAACGGATTGCCCACGGCAATCACCCATTCACCGACTTCCAGCTCGCCGCTGTCGCCCAGTGCGACGGTTGGCAGATTGTCGGCGTCGATCTTGATGATCGCGACCTCGCTCTTCTCATCGGAGCCGATCTTCTTCGCTTCGAGCTCGCGACCGTCATGCAGTTTCACCGTGATGCGGGTCGCGTCGCCGACCACATGGCTGTTGGTCAGGATATAGCCATCCTTCGAGACAATGAAGCCTGATCCTGCCCCCTCGCGCCGAAACTGGCGCGGGGCCTGGCGGCCTTGCGGCAGGCCCTGGCCCGGGACACCGAAGAAGCGCCGTAGCATGTCATCGCCGAAAAAGTTGAACGGGTCGTTGAATTCATACGGGCTGCCGCCAGCCTCGACCACTTGCTCGACCTGGATGAACACAACCGCCGGCATTGCCGACTTGGCAACGGCGCTGAACGCCTTGCCCGTCTTTTCCAACTGCGCGATCCCCTCGTCTGCCGGGGCACCGGACACCGGCAACGTGGCTATGGCAAGCAGGGCTGCCGTCAACGAGAACAGGATCGCGTACTTGTGTAACGTCTTCATGGTTCCATCTCCTTTCAATCGGGTTGTTATTTGCCTCGCCGGAGGTTAACGCAAAAATCGTGCCAGCTTGAAGGCAGAGAAAAATTCTTGTTCTGCAAGACCCCCCCGCCGGGAGTGTGGGACGAAATGAAACGCAACCGCGACAACCTGACGCGGTGTGGCGGCTCGGCAATTCGCTTTGCAGTCGCTACGTGCTTCTGGCATTATTCCCCCGAGACAAGGAGACGGCAACGCGAATGCAGACGGCACAAATAATCACGATAGAAGCGCAGCGACCCCTGCGCGGGCGGCTGGCACCGAGTCCGACGGGGGCGTTGCATCTTGGCAACGCCCGCAGCTTCCTGATCGCCTGGCTTTCGATCCGGTCACGGGGGGGCTCGCTTGTCCTGCGCATGGAGGATCTCGACCACCCGAAGGTCAAGCCCGGCGCGGCGGACCAGGCGCTGGCGGACCTGCGCTGGCTGGGGCTGGACTGGGACGAGGGGCCGGATGTCGGGGGATCGCATGGGCCGTATGTCCAGTCGCAGGCAATAATCCATTACGCGGCGGCGCGCGACCGGCTGCTGGCGCAGGGGCTTATCTATCCCTGTGTCTGCTCGCGTTCGGATGTCGATGCCGCGCAGGGCGCCCCGCATGCCGGGGAGGACGGCCCGCGCTATCCAGGCACCTGCCGCGGACGGTTCGGCTCGTATGATGAGGCCGCCGCCACGCTGCCGCTCGGGCGTCTGCCCGCCTGGCGCTTCCGCGCCGCGGACGAGCCGGTCGCCTTCCGCGACGGCTTCTGCGGAGCGATCACGGCGAACGTGGCGGAGCGGGATGGCGACTTCGTGCTGGCGCGTCACCGCGAGGGGGCGGGCTACATGCTCGGGGTTGTCGTGGATGATGCGCGCATGGGTATTACCGAGGTTCTGCGTGGCGACGACCTGTTGCCGGCAACACCCCGCCAGCTTCTGCTTTACCGCGCACTGGGGCTGACTGCACCAGTATTCGTGCATGTGCCATTGGTCGTCGGACCGGATGGTCGGCGACTGGCCAAGCGGCACGGCGACACGCGCATCGCCACCCTGCGTGAGCAGGGCCTACAGCCGGAACAGGTGGTAGGCATGCTGGCCAATTGGTGCGGCTGGGCCGCCGCCGGCGAGTCGCTGATGCCAGCCGACCTGTTAACGCGCTTCGATCTGCGAAAGCTGCCAAAAGAGCCGGTGGTGCTGACAGCCTGAATGGCACTGTACATTCATACCACGGTCAAAGGACAAAGTAAATTAGCCTTTGGCAGAGTAAGTTAGCCGGGGTTGCA
>CAZZBA010000016.1:0-21851 GCA_964652765.1 uncultured Victivallales bacterium
GAAACGCACTGACAGCTCCTTGTCGGCGGACATCTTCAATGCCAGCCTCTTTCTCTGCTTGCTTACTCCACCGTCGCCGGTGTAGCCATAATACCTCTCACCTCTCGCTGGGTCAGGTGATACTTCGCTCCTGCATATCGGATTCTCCATGGCCTTGGCATACGTAATACCCTGCCACCTTCCCCCTCTTGCTGTCAATGTCTATTGTACAGGTCTGTTGTTCGCGGGTTTGAACGTGTTGGATCCGCGCGGCCCATCTGCCGTCGTCGGTGATCCGTTTTGTCGTGAAGATATTACGCAATCCGGCAAGCGTACGATTCTCCGGATAAATCTATCCGAGCGCAAGTTGGTTGGCCCACCACTGCCCCAGGAACATGTCAATCGAAACGGAGTCGGCCATTATGAATAACAGTTCGGTTCAGGAATTGAAACCTGAGGCCATCCGTTGTATTCTGGCCCGAGGTAGATCAATCATCATAAAACCACTAGGGAGAATACATGCCGTACGCGCCATACAGGAATCCCCAACTGCCAATTGAGGCACGTGTTGAAGATTTGCTTGCCCAGATGACCCTTGAGGAGAAAGCGGATCAATTGATGCAGATACCGATCGGCAAGGATCTCAACCCCAATAACAGGGGGGAAGGAACGTTCCGCCCCACGATTGGTTCGCTCTTGAATAGCCGCCGCGGTCCCGTGGTACATAACCTATTCCAGAGGGCAGCTATGGAAGAGGCGCGACTCGGGATTCCGATCCTATTTGGCCAGGATATCATTCACGGTTGTGTCACTGTTTATCCACACTCGCTGGCGCAAGCCTGCAGTTTCAGACCCGATTTGGTTCGTGATTGTGCGCGCTATGCGGCCAGGGAGGCGCGTGCGATGGGGTACCATTGGACCTTTTCGCCCATGATCGATGTCTGCCGTGATCCGCGCTGGGGGCGCGTGGTGGAAGGTTATGGTGAAGATCCGTATGTCAATGGATGTTTCGGTACCGCAGCGGTAGAAGGTTATCAAGGGAAAGACTTATCGGGGCCGGACTCGGTGGCCGCCTGTCTCAAACACTATGCAGGTTACGGCTGGAGCGAGGGCGGTCGGGATTACGTCTATTCGGACATCTCAATCCGGACCTTGTGGGAGAGTATTCTGCCACCATACCAGGCGGGGGTTGAGGCCGGGGTGGCGACCCTCATGAGCGCCTTCAATGACATCACCGGAACGCCTGCCGTAGCGAACCGTTACCTCTTGACGGAGGTCTTGCGGGACACCTGGGGATTTGATGGGTTTGTGGTCTCCGACTGGGATGCCGTCTCCCAGCTTGCGCTGCAGGGCATGACCGAGGATCCGGCCAAACAGACCTGTCTCTGCCTCGAAGCCGGTAATGACATGAACATGACCGATCAGGTCTACAGGAATATTCCGGAGTTGGTTGCCGCAGGCAGACTGGACCAAGCGGTTGTCGATGAAGCCGTGCGCCGCGTGCTGAGAATCAAGTTCCGGCTTGGACTGTTTGAACGTCCCTATTTTGATGAAGCCGGATTCGAAACGGCGTTTCTCAAGGCGGACGCCATAGCGGCCGCCCGGAAACTGGCGGAGGAGACCTTGGTGCTGCTTAAGAACGACGGTGGTTGCTTGCCGCTTAATGCTTCCCGTATCGCCCTGATAGGCCCGACGGCAGATGATCCGGGATGTCTGCTTGGAAGTTGGGAATGTTGTGGTCGTCTGGCCGATACCGTGACCATCCGCGCCGGGCTGGAAACGCAATTTGGCGGGACTTTGGTGTGTGTGCCTGGATGCAACTTCGAGGGCGACGACGAGAGTGGCTTCCCGGCTGCGCTGGCTGCTGCAGGGGAGGCGGATGTGGTTGTTCTCTGTCTTGGCGAACGGAAGCATTGGACAGGCGAGAACCAGTCGCGCAACACCATCGAGCTACCGTCGATCCAGGAGCGGCTGCTTGATGTCCTCAGGGCGACAGGCAAACCGGTGGTGCTTGTGCTGGCTCATGGACGACCATTGGGCCTGAACACGATCGAGCCGAAAGTGCAAACGATTCTCAGTTGCTGGCAGCCCGGCACCATGGGGGGATTGGCTGTTGCTGATGTGTTGCTTGGAACAGTGAATCCATCGGGTCGTCTGGCAATAACCTTCCCGCGTACCACGGGTCACATACCGACCTACTACTGCATGCATCCCTATGCCCGTTCAGATAAGCAGGGGCACTACCGTAATATCGAGCCCCGTGCCACCTTCGAGTTCGGCCACGGTCTGGGCTATACCACCTTCGACTACGGTCCGATCCGACTGGATGCGGAACGGATCGAAGACGGAGAAACGCTGACCGCCACGGTCGACGTCACCAACAGCGGCAAGCGGGCTGGCGCGGAAACGGTCTTCTGGTATCTACGCGATCCCGAAGCCCGGATCACCCAGCCCGTACGGCGGCTGATTCACTTTGAGAAGATCGATCTCGCCCCCGGTGAAACGAAGACGGTTTTCCTGGTAATCGAGCCGGCCAGGCATCTCGCTTACCCGGACAACCTTGGACGCCCTGTCTTGGAGGCGGGGCGGTTCATTATCGAAGCGAGCCGCCGGGTGGAAGCGGGTTTTATCGTCAGTGCCGGTGAAGGTGGAAAATGCGTATGACCACTGATCAACCTGTTTGGAAGAATGTGTTGTGGATAGCTGGATTAATGTGTCTTATGGTTTTGGGGAAAACTTGATCAATGGCCAATTATGGCGTAATTGACACACTTAGACCGCCGGGACACCAGGCCGCAAAGTTAGAAAGTAGCTTTTGAGCAGGGCTTGATCGCGGGGCGTTGTGCAGGCATCCCCGGTATTACGCCGCACATAGACCTCTTGCTATTCGCGGCCGCTCCAGCAGTAGGTGCAGACGTTCTCGGGCGGCAGTCCGATGGCCTCGAGCAGGTCATCTAGTGTCTGGAACCGCAGCGAGGTCAGGTTGAGCCGTTCACGGATCTTGTCCACCATGGCGGCATACCGCCGGGTGGTCGGATCCGTGTATTCGTCGAGGTGTACGTATTGGCCGTTCTCCAGTTCGCGGATGGCGATGCGCGACGCAAGATCATCAACCGACCGTGATCGCGAGAAGTTCAGGAACTTGCAGCCGTAGACCAGCGGCGGGCAGGCCGGGCGCATGTGGACTTCCCTGGCACCGTATTCGGAGTAAAGCCGCTTGATGGTGTCCTGGAGCTGGGTGCCGCGCACGATCGAGTCTTCGCAGAAGAGCAGTCGGCGTCCTTCGATCAACTCACGCACGGGAATCAGTTTCATTTTTGCGACACGGTTGCGCTCGAGCTGGTTCTGCGGCATGAAACTACGCGGCCAGGTGGGGGTGTACTTCACGAACGCGCGGCGGTAAGGCAGGCCGGATTCGTGTGCGTAGCCGATGGCGTGCGCAATGCCGGAATCGGGGATGCCACAGACATAGTCGGCCTCGACATCGTCACGCCGGGCCAGGTTTTCACCGCAGCGGTTGCGGACCTCCTCGGTGTTGCGCCCCTCGTAGCTGGATGCCGGATAGCCGTAATAGACCCAGAGGAAGGCGCAGATGCGCATGCAGTTGCCGGGGGCCTTCATCTGCTCGATGCCCCCAGCGGTTACGCGCACGATCTCGCCGGGCCCCAGTTCGCGTTCCACCTGGTACTGCAGGTTTGGCAGGGCGCAACTTTCCATGGTAACGGCAAAACCATTGTCCTTTTTCCCGATGATCACGGGTGTGCGACCCACCCGGTCACGCGCGGCGTACAGGCCGTCGCGCGTGAGCAGCAGGATCGAGGCGGACCCCTCGATTGCCGCCTGTGCGCGTGCCAGGCCATCGGTGAAGTCGCGGCCCTGGTTGATCAGGTGTGCGATCAGTTCCGTGGGGTTGACCTCGTTGCCGCTCATCTCGCAGAAATGCACACCGGTGGCGCAGGCCTCGGCCTCCAGCGCGGCGGCGTTCTGCACGACGCCCACGGTGGCGATAGCATAGCGGCCATGTCGCGAATTGATAATCAGCGGCTGATCCTCGTAGTCGCTGATGATGCCGATCGCGGCGCGCCCGCTCATCTTCCCGATATCCGCATCGAACTTGGACCGGAACTGGGCGTTGCGGATATCATGGATATGATGCGTGAAACTGCCATTATCCCCCAGGGCGGCCATGCCGCCACGCTGGGTTCCGAGATGCGAGTGGTAATCGGTCCCGTAAAAGACATCGGACACACAATCCTGCCGCGAGACGACGCCAAAAAATCCGCCCATGATTCGCTCCTCAATCCGGTTGAGTGTTACTGAAGATTCCAGCCTACACCTGTAACGGCATGTATGGAAAGCATGAAATCCCAAAAACGCGCGCCCAGGTCAGGAGAGGTGGTCAGATTGCGAAGCGCGTTTCCGAGCTGTTGGCTCGGGGCCGCAGTTTTGAATCTGAAACTGGTGCGGCTAGTGAGGCAGCAGACATTGGCTGACGAGGTCAGAGGGCCGTCAGGGGCAGCCCGAGAAAGTAGATAATCGCTTTTGTTCAGGGGGTTGAATGAGTGCTGCGGGCAGTGCTGTCAGGCGACGAGGATGACGAGGAACGTAAAAATGTGCTGTGAATTTGATACGGATTTGGTATAGAATTGATCAATGCTGATACAAGGGACCATTTTCGATATCAAACGCTTTGCTGTTCATGACGGGCCGGGCATCCGGACAACGGTTTTCTTCAAGGGCTGCCCGCTGGGCTGTTCGTGGTGCCACAACCCGGAAAGCCAGCCCTTGGGTGTATCGGTTTTCGAGGGGCGCGGCGGGACGGTGCAGGTCGGGCGGCTGGCGACGGTGGATGAGATTTTGTGCGAGATCGAACGCGATACGCTGTTCTTTGACGAGTCGGGCGGAGGGGTGACTTTCTCAGGTGGCGAACCCTTGGCCCAGCCGGAATTCCTGCTGGCGTTGCTGGCGGGCTGTGGCGAGCTGGGGGTGCACCGTACTGTGGATACCAGCGGGTATGCACCGCGCGAGGTGCTGCTGGCTGCAGCGGCGCACGCGGATCTTTTCCTGTATGATGTCAAGCTGTTGGATGATGACGCGCACCGGGAGCACACGGGGGTGGGGGTGGGCTTGATTCTTGACAACTTGCGTGCGCTCTGTGAAACAAGGGTATCGATCCGGCTGCGGTTCCCCGTGATTCCCGGTATCACGGACACGGCGGCGAATGTTGAGGCGTTGGCCTCGCTGGTGCGTTCGCTGCCGCGCCGGTTGCCGGTGGATTGCCTGCCGTATCATGCGGCGGCGATGGATAAATACCCGCGGTTCGGGATGGAACCCCCCTTGCCGCAGACGAAGGAACCGACGGGGGAGGCAATGGATGCGATACGGCGGGCACTGGAACCCACCCCGCCCTCTGGGCACCCCTCCAGGGAGGGGATCAGCCTTTGCTCGGAACCCACCCCGCCCTTCGGGCACCCCTCCAGGGAGGGGACCTTGGCTCTGGAACCCACCCCGCCCTGCGGGCACCCCTCCAGGGAGGGGATCTCTCCTTCTTGTTCCCCTCCTTGGAGGGGCTAGGGGTGGGTTTCCAAGCAAAGGCACCGTCGGATTGAAGTTGAATAAACAGGAAATGAGGCAAGCATGAATGAACGTGTGAAGCGACTGCGTCAGGAGAGTTTCGAGACCCCGGTGACGATTTCAGCCGAACGGGCCCGGCTGATCACGGAGTTCTACCGGGACAACATCGGCAAGTATTCCCTCCCGATGATGCGGGCGAAGGCGCTGGAGTATCTCTATACCCACCAGACGATCCACATCGGCGAGGGCGAACTGATCGTCGGCGAACGCGGCCCGCGTCCGCGCGCGGTCTCGACCTATCCCGAACTGACGTGCCACAGCGAGGAGGACCTGCGGGTACTCAACAGCCGTCCGATGACCCATTACGGGGTCGGTGAGGACGATATCCGCACCTACCGCGAGACCGTCATTCCCTTCTGGCAGGGCCGCACGATGCGTGATCGGATTTTCGAGGGGCTCTCGGATGAATGGAAGGCCGCCTACGGTGCGGGCGTCTTCACGGAGTTCATGGAACAGCGCGCGCCGGGTCACACCACACTCGACGGCAAATTCTATAAAAAGGGGCTGCTCGGGTTCAAGCAGGACATTGCCGATGCGCTGGCACATCTGGATTTCGCCACCGACACCGAAGCCGTCGCCAAGCGCGAGGAACTTCAGGCGATGCTGGTGGCCTGCGATGCCGTGATCACGTTTGCCGGACGCCATGCGGCGCTGGCCGAGCAACGGGCGGCCGCCTGCGCCGATCCCGTGCGGCGGGAGGAGCTGCTCACAATCGCCCGCACCTGCCGGCAGGTGCCCGCGCAGGCCCCGCGCGATTTCCGCGAGGCCCTGCAGATGTACTGGTTCATGCATCTGGGCACCATCACGGAACTCAATGGCTGGGATTCGATGAACCCCGGTCATCTGGACCGCTACTTCTTCCCGTTCTACGAAAAGGACTGTGCTCAGGGGACGCTCGACCGCGAGCGGGCGAAGGAACTGCTACAGTGCTTCTGGATCAAGTTCAACAATCACCCTGCTCCGCCGAAGGTGGGCGTCACGGCCGAGGAGAGCGGTACCTACAACGATTTCACGAACATCAACCTGGGCGGCATCCTGCCGGACGGCAGCGACGGGGTGAACGAGCTTTCCTACCTGATGCTGGAGGTGATGGACGACATCCATCTGCTGCAGCCGCAGGGCAATATCCAGCTCAGCCGCAAGAATCCGGACCGGTTCCTCAAGGCGGCCTGCAAGGTGATCGCCAACGGCTACGGTTACCCCTCGGTATTCAATGCCGACGGAGTGGTCGAGCAGATGGTGCGCGTCGGCAAGCGGATCGAGGACGCCCGCGAGGGTGGCACCAGCGGCTGCGTCGAGACCGGGGCCTTCGGCAAGGAAGCCTACATCCTGACCGGCTATCTCAACACGCCCAAGATCCTGGAGATCACCCTGAACAACGGGTTGGACCCGCGCACGGGTCGAAAGATCGGCGTGGAGAGCGGTGATCCCTCCACGTTCAAGGGATTCGATGACCTGTTTGCCGCCTTCGAGCGTCAGCTCCGGCATTTCGTGGATATCAAGGTCACCGGCAACCAGATGATCGAACAGCTTTATGCCCGGCAGATGCCAGCGGTTTTCCTTTCGGTACTGATCGACGACTGCATCAAACTGGGGCGGGACTACAATGCGGGCGGTGCCCGCTATAACACCACCTACATACAGTGCGTCGGGATCGGCACCATCACCGACAGTCTTTCCGCGATCCGAGAGCATGTCTTCGACCGCGGCGAGGTCACGCTGTCCGGATTGCTCGCCGTCCTGGCTGGTGACTTCAAGGGGCAGGAACCCCTGCGCGCGAAACTGGCGAACGAAACGCCGCGCTACGGCAATGACGACGACCGGGCCGATGCCATCATGCAACGTGTGTTCAATACCTTGATCGGCTGCATCGACGGGCGTCCGAATGCGCGCGGCGGCAAGTACCACGTCGACATGCTGCCGACCACCTGCCATGTCTACTTCGGCAGCGTGCTCGGCGCATCACCCGACGGGCGCAAGGCAGGCATGCCGGTGTCGGAGGGGATCTCGCCCGTGCAGGGCGCGGATCGCCACGGGCCCACGGCCGTGATCAAGTCGGCGGGCAAGATGGACCAGCTGCGCACGGGCGGCACGCTGCTGAACATGAAGTTCCTGCCAAGTATCCTGGCCAGTGCCGAGGGGATCGGCAAGCTCGCCCAACTGGTGCGGTCGTACTTCCGGATGGATGGTCACCATGTGCAGTTCAACGTTGTTGACGAGCTGACCCTGCGCGAGGCACAGGCGCACCCGGAGCTGCACCGCGACCTGATCGTGCGTGTAGCCGGCTACAGCGACTACTTCTGCGACCTGAGCCGGGAACTGCAGGATGAGATCATCGCGCGCACCGCGCAAGAAAATCCTGCCGGGTGACAAGCGATATGCGTTTGTAGCTGGGTAAGCACTTGTAGCTGGGGTCGGTGACCCCGGCGGTGCATGGATTAGCAAACGGGAGAGAGGCTTCGCCATGCGCCTTCACATGGGCGCCGGGGTCACCGACCCCAGCTAAAAGGTTTTTCCGACTACAAGGTTTTTCCGACTTCAAGGTTTTCCGACTTCAAGGTTTTCCGGCTACAAGGTTTTTCCGGCTACAAGGTTTTTGAGACGATCAAGGCGAAAGATTAGCCACAAAAGCCACAAAAATCACAAAAGAAATGCAGAATATTTTGTGTCTTTTGTTCATTTTGTGGCTATCCATTGCAGTGTTTTAGTGTGATGATGGTTTCCGTGTTTTCTGCGCATTCAGTTGTTAAAAATGTTGCAGGAGTTGAAGTTATCTGTAAGATCGGGCCGCTGTGTGGTGTGTAGGGAACAACAATTATTGAAGTTATGGGGCAAGCATGGATATACAGCAGCCGTTTCATGTGTTTTCAGCCGACGATGTCAAAGCCGCCTTGCCGATGCGCGAGGCGATTGCCGCCATCCGTGAGGCGTTCCGTGAACTTGCCTCAGGCGAAGTGGTGGTGCCGCTGCGGACGCATATCAGCCTGGAGAAGCACAGCGCCGATGTCCTGCTGATGTCCTGCTACAGTCCTCGCCTGGACCAGGTGGGCATGAAGGTCATCACGCTGCATCCCGGCAACGTCACACGGGGGTTGCCGTTCATCCAGGCCACGGTGATGGTGCTCGATGCCGAGCGCGGCACACCGCTGGCCGTCATGAGCGGTGCCGTCCTGACGGCGATCCGCACGGGAGCGGCCAGCGGGGTGGCGACCGACCTGCTGGCGCATCCGGACGCCTCGCGGGTGGCCATTATCGGCACAGGTGTGCAGGCCGCCACGCAACTGGAGGCGGTCTGTACCGTCCGTGACATCAAGTTCGCCACCGTGTTCGATGTCGACAGCGTACGCGCCAATCTGTTTGCCGAGCGCATGCAGCAGAAGCTGAAGGTCAACGTCGTGGCGGCCCCCTCGGCCTCCGTGGCGATCACCGATGCCGAGATCATCTGCACGGCGACCACCTCGCGCACGCCGGTGTTCGATGACCGTGATGTCTCGCCGGGGACGCATATCAACGCTATCGGGGTGTATAAACCGCATGAGCGCGAGATCCCGGCGGCGACCGTGGCGCGTGCCCGTGTGGTGGTGGACGACATCGCGGCCGCCTGGGAAGAGGCCGGCGACCTTATCCTGGCGCGATCGGAGGGTGCTATCGCGTCCACGCACATCCATGCCGCACTTGGCGACATCATCGCCGGACGGGCAGGGGGGCGCGAGTCGGCCGACGAGATCACGCTGTTCAAATCAGTGGGTGTCGGCAATCAGGACCTGGCGGCCGCCCATGTCGTGCTCGCGCGCGGCACGGCGCTGGATCTTGGCACTGTGGTGTCGCTCTGACAGCAGGAGTGTGGAATGTAAGGTTTCTCTCGCGCAACACAATTGGTTCCCCTCCTCGGAGGGGTGCCCGAAGGGCGGGGTGGGTACCGGGCTCTTGGCGAGTCGTCTTCTTGTCGCAATGACGTAATTCTCTTGGCGCAATGGCGGGGTTTGCGTGATGCGTGTTTACTGGTATGTTTCGTAATCGACTTATTTATCATGCGGGCGACACTCCCGAGGACTCTTACAGGAAAACGACACGTGGTTGCCCCGACTTATCTTTGCGATACTGATGAGCATGCCGATATCGTCATTCGGGCGATTGACGTAAAGCGTCATTACCATGGTATTGGTGACGTTGTCACAAAGGCGCTTGACGGCGTGAACCTCGACGTCATGCGTGGTGAGTATCTTTCGATCATGGGGCCGTCGGGTTCGGGCAAATCGACGCTGTTCAACATGATCGGCGGGATTGATTCGCCGACAGAAGGCATGGTCTTCATCGACGAGATCGATGTGGCCCAGCTCGATTCCTACGAACTGGCCTGGTTGCGTTGTCACAAAATCGGGTATATTTTCCAGAGTTATAACATCCTGCCGGTGCTGACCGCCCTCGAGAATGTGACGCTGCCGATGATTTTTGCGGGTAGCAGTCCCAATGAGGCCCGGGAAAAGGGGATGTCTATTTTAAAGACGGTGGGGCTGGGCGACCGTGCCTTGCACCGTCCTTATGAGATGTCGGGTGGGCAGCAGCAGCGGGTGGCGGTGGGGCGGGCGATTGCCAATGACCCGGTCATCATCCTCGCGGACGAACCCACGGCGAATCTGGATGTGCACACCGGCGAGGAAATCATCGACCTGCTCAACCGGCTGCGCCAGGAGCGGGGCATCACGATTATCTCGGCGACGCATGACATGAAGATGCTGGATGTGTCCAGCCGGATTTTGTGGATTCGGGACGGAATGGTGCAGCGTCTCGAGGAGCGCCGTAATCTTAATATTCAAATCGGCGGGATTGAGTAAGGAACTGTAGATTTATGCCAGATACAAAAGACATCCCCGAACAAACACCTGTTTCCTGGCCGGTGGTGTTTTCGGTCAGCCTGGCGGGGTTGCGCCGGCGTTTTGCCCGGGCGATGATCACGATGACCGGGGTGGTGCTGGCGATTGCGTTCCTGTGCTACATGCTGGTCAATGAAGCCCTGGTGCGCGCGCTGATAGCGGCGGGTAGTGATGAATTGAATGTGATGCTGCAGAAAGCCAACGTCGATATCTTCTCGGGGGGGCGTACCGATGCGATGACCCTGTTGCTGATCGGGTTGACGCTGCTGACCAGTCTGGTGGGGATTATCAATGCGATGCTGATGGCGGTGACGGAGCGGGTGAAGGAGATCGGCACGTTGAAGTGCCTGGGGGCGACCGACCAGTTCGTGGTGCGGGCTTATTTTGTGGAATCGACGATCCAGGGCGTATGCGGCTCGCTGATCGGCATGGGGCTGGGGCTGGTGGTGGCGGTGTCCGTGAGCGCGAAGACATACGGGGGGTATGCGTTCCAGCACTTCCCGTTGTCGGGAGTGCTTTTCTCCATGGTCATTTCGTTGGGGGCGGGTGCCGCGTTGTCGGTCGTGGCCGCGATCATTCCGGCCTATATGGCGGCTCGCAAACAACCGGTGGAAGCGCTGAGGGTGGAGGAGTAGTGAGCGACCTGATTGTCAGTTGTAAAGGGGTGAAGAAGACGTTCGTCATGGGCAAGGAATCGGTCCATGCGTTGCGCGGGATCACCGTGGACATCATCCGGGGCGAGTATGTCTCCATCATGGGCCCGTCGGGATCCGGCAAGTCAACCCTCTTCAACATGATTGGCGGGCTGGATACGCCCACGGCCGGCGGGGTCGAGGTGGACGGCTGCCGGCTGGCCGAGTTGAACTCGTCGCAGCTGGCCTGGTTCCGTTGCCGCAAGATCGGGTTCATTTTCCAGTCCTTCAACCTGATTCCGACCATGAGTGCGCTGGAGAATGTCGCCATCCCGCGTATTTTCGCGGGGCATCCCCACGCCAAGGCCAAGGCGGATGCCACCCGCGTGCTGGAGCGTGTGGGGCTGGGGCATCGGTTGGATCATCTGCCCTCGCAAGTCTCCGGGGGCCAGCAGCAGCGCATCGCGATTGCGCGGGCGCTGGTGAATGAGCCGCTGATTATCCTGGCCGACGAGCCGACGGGGAATCTGGATTTGCACACGGGCAAGGAGATTATCGATCTGCTGAATGAAATGAAACGGAACCTGGGCGTCACGATCATCACGGCCACGCACGATATGAAGATGCTGTCCTGTTCGGATAAGATCATCCGGATCGAGGATGGGTCCGTCAAGAGTGTGGATACCCAGGCCAGCGTCAAGGTGAGGGTGGGCAGTATTGACGGGGAGACCGTGATGTAGACGCCTCCCGGCGGGTCCTGTGAAGAGTTTTAGGAAAGATGGTTTATGAGGATACTTAAACAGCGCAAACAGAACCGTGTGGATCGGCGCCTGGCCCTGGAAGGGGTTCCGGTCGTGCATTCCGGCGTCAGCCTCGATGAGATGGCTGGTGGAACGGTGCGCATCTCGATGACCATCCGGCGCGGAACGGGATTCTTTGAGCGCATGCGACCGCTGGAAAACCTTAAAACCTATGAGCTGGATGAGTTTGGCACCTTTGTGATCCGGCTTTTTGATGGCAAGCGCACTGTGCTGGACGTGGTGAATGCCTTTGAGCAGCGCTTCCGCCTATCCCGCCGCGAGGTTGAACTGTCGGTGGTGGCGTTCGTCAAGCTGCTGATGCAGCGCAATGTGATTGCGGTGGCTTTGCCGTCGACCGTGGCGGGGGGCGGGCTGCGGAAGGTGGCTCTGCTCGCGCTGGCGATGGTCGGTGGTTTGACGGTTGGCCGTGCGGTGGCGGCGGATGCGCCCGTGGCGGCGGTTGTGCAGCCAGCCGTGGTTGATGATGCAGCGGTGGCCACCACCATGCAGGCCATCCGCGCCATGGATGGCATCGAGGCAGGGCGCCTGCCGGGCTCGCCGGGCAACCTGGCGCTGGAACAATGGGTCGCGCAGCAGTTTCAGCAGAGTGGCTTCGATACGGGCGACACCAAGTTTGATGCACCCATTTTCGAGCCTGGCTCGCTGACGCTGCAATGCGGGACAAACGGAACGTTTGAACTGGATGCCATGCATCCGGCGCTGATGCGTCCCGGCAATTTCACCAGTACGAATTTCCAGACCCGCCTGGTCTATGCCGGCAAAGGTGCCGTTGAAGATCTCGAACGCCTGAATGGGGTGGATCTCGCCGGGGCGATTGCCGTGCTGGACTATGACAGCGGGCGGAACTGGCTTAATCTGCTGCGTTTTGATTTTGCGGGTCTGGTATTTGTGGGGCGCGGGGAGTACGTCTACGAACAGAGTCTGGCCAAGATCTATAACTCCGAAGTGGCGGTTCCCCGGTTTTTCATTGATGGAGCTGACGGAGCGCGCCTTGTTGCTTTGGCGGCGGGGAGTCCCGGCCTGGCGGTCGAGGCACAGGCGGTGCCATCGCGCTGGAAGAACGGGACGCTGCGCAATCTCTGGGTGATGATCCCCGGCAGCGATGCGCAGCTGGCCGAGCAGGTGGTGGTGCTGACGGCCTCGCTGGATGCGAATTCGGTGGTGCCCAGCCGTGCATACGGCGCCCAGCGGGCGGTGAATTTGCATGTGTTGATGAAACTGCTTGAGGATTTCAAGGCTAAGCGTCCGCTTCACAGTGTCATGCTGGTGGCGGTGAACGGGCACACGCAGCGGTATGCCGGGGAGCGCCAGCTGGCCTGGCATTTGATGGCGGATGAGGCGGATGTGGAAGCCATGCGCGATGAAATTGCCTCCGAGATGCGCTCGGCGCGGCTGTATCACTCGGGATATGGCAAGTTGGCGCTCCGTCCGCTCTCCGCGGAGGACAAGACAGACCTGCATATCATGATGGAGGTACTGTGGAAGCTGGACGAGATCCAGCAGGCCGCGCGTGCCTCAGTCCGTAAAGGTGCCGGTTGCGTGCGGCGTTCGCCAGCGGTCGCGGAAGGGGATGAACCGCCGCCCGCCGGACTGGACCTGGCGCAGTGTTCCGAGCAGGATGTACGCCGCGCGATTGATACGGCTGAGAAGGAATTAAAAAAGGCCTACAAGGGATTCTTTGCGCGGCGGGGTCGGGATATGACCGAAGTGGGCAAGGAGCAGCAGGAGGATCTGGCGATGCTCAAGGCGCTGCGCGATTTGCCTTTGACTGCGTTCGTCGCCAAGGCTGCCAGGGTCAAGAGCACCTTTGATGACGAGAAGCTTTTCGAGAAATGGCGCGGGACGATGGATCAGAGCACGGGGCAGCGTCTTTATGTGAAGACACCGCTGCAGGATGAGTTCCGCAGCCAGGTGAATCGCACGGGACAGGATATCCTGGTGTTGTCGTCGCCGGAGCGTTCACCGATGAGCGAGGAAGCGCGCGCTGAGCGCCTGGCTGAATTGAACCAGAAGCGCAGTGATTTGCGCCGGGTCCTGGTGTTGTTCAATAAAATGGATCTCGGGGTGGGACGCAGTCGCACGTATTATCGCCAGATTGCCGTGAATGATGTTCACCGGGAGATGCTCAAGGCGGTGGTAGACCGGTTGGTTGCGCATTACGGGCAGTGGCTTGGGATTCATGAGACCCGCCTTGAACGGGATGCGGCTGGCGGGGCGATCCGGCAGGCGATCGGTCGTCGTCGCGTGGCCTTGGTGTTGTCTCTTGAAATGGATGCCACCGGCGAGAAGGTGGGGTTCGCCTGGCAGTCGCCAAAGGTCAGGACGGGGTGGTTCCTTGGGTTCTCGTCGGTGTGTGACAAGCTGGCCGCCGGGCTCGTTACCGCGATGCCGGGCAGCGCTAGCCGCTATGTGAATGCCCTGTCGGACGAGGGGGGCTTTGGACAAGGATACTATTTTGGCAAGAAGCCAGGACCGTTGGTGCAGCTGCTTCGTCTGATACCTGATTCGGCGATCTGGTATTACCATGCGGCCAATCAGACGCCAGCCTTCTCGTTAAAGTCGGTCTTTACCGAATACGGGCGCGTTTTCGGGCCAGACGATACACTTGAGCATGTTGATCCGCGGCAGCTGCACGCGTTGCAGGCCTGGGTCCGCCAGTTTGTTGGTTCGATGATGGACTGTCGTGATCTGGTCACCCCGGTGAACTTGAAAAAGGTGACGAGTATACAATCCCTATGGTCGGTACTGCTCCGGACATATGGTCTTGAGGAATTCAGCGGGAAGCCGGTCCCGACGCTGCCCGTGCCCGGTTGCCTGGTTGCCGTGTACCAGTCCGATCGCGGGGTATTTGATCCCTCGATTATCGACGGTGATGTGGTGAATGCCTATCTGGGGATGACCGATTCGACCGCCAATATGTTTATCTATGGTATTGCCGAGGATCGCAGGCTGGCGCCGACCGTTTACCAGATGGATGCGGATTTCCAGTCGGTGATGTTCACGATCGACAAGGGGCGGGTCCAGTCGTCGCAACAAGCCAGTAGCACGTTGAGCCGTTCGCCCCGGATCACGATGCCAATGTTCCCGTGCCGCGAGTTTGTGATCAGTGATCCGAGGGATCCGACGATGCTGTCATCCCTGCCGATCACCATCAGCAAAATCTGGCCGAAGACGGCGAAAGGGCAGTCGGATCCTGAGAAGTACGGTGTCCATGGCACGGCTTCGCTCTCACCGGCGGCGTACCATCGCGCGATTGGCCCGATTGGCTTGTATCTGTACCGTCGCCGGGCCGAGCTCGATCAGGATGCCCTCATGGTGATTACCGAGAATCGCCGCTGCCTGCTGAATGCCTCGGACGAAAACCCCAAGGGCGAGGGATTCCTGGAACCGAACGGATTCGGTGTGGATATCGTCCGTCAGGCCTCGGTTGACATGGCACATCTGAATACGTACCGCAGCGGGGGGATGCAGGGTGTCGTCAACCAGTTGCTGGATACGTTCATGGCCCGGGGTCGGCAGTTGCACGCGGAGGCGGAGGCCAACAGAAGCCGCCTTGATCACGTCGGCTATGTACGTACGATCTACGAGGCGCTCGGCAACCAGGTCAAGGCGTACCTGGAGCTGCAGCAGATGAATGCCGATATGCTCAAGGCGGTGATTGTGTATATGGCGCTGATGCTGCCGTTCTGTTTTTTCCTGCAAAAACTGCTATTCAATTTCAAGCGGCTCGAGCATGAATTGGGCGGTTTTACGTTCCTCTTCTTCTCCACCTTCCTGCTGTTTCGCTTTATTCATCCGGCCTTTCGCCTGGCGATGTCCCCGGAGGCCATCTTTATCGCGTTCGTGCTTGGGGCGATCGGCCTTTTCACCACCGGGGTGTTGCGCGCCCGGTTCAATGAGGAAATGACGCTGCTTTTCAGGGGTGTGGGCGGCATCGGCGAAGAGGTCGGGTATGGCACGGTGGGGACCACCGCCATGTTGATCGGGGTGCAGAATATGCGCCGCCGCCGCGTCCGCACGGGACTGACGATGGCGACGATCGTGCTGGTGGTCTTTTCGATGCTGGCTTTCTCAAGCGTTTCCAGGACGGCCAAGCCGACGCTGATCCCCAAAGGCCAATCGGCGCCTTACACGGGGCTCTATTACCACTGGTCTGGCGGCATACCGATGGACGAATCGTCGCTGGGGGTCCTGAAGGAACTGTTTGCAGACAAGGCGGAGATCCGGGTCCGGCGCCTGCTGCTGAATGCGGACGCCTGGCGGTTGGCACGGGTGGATGATCCGGAGGCGTTGCTGGCGATCAAGGCCATCACGGGGTTGCCAGTCAACGATGCCGTGCTGAAGGATTCTATGGCGCAGGTGGAGGGGACCCCGTTTTCCGATGCCAATGCCCAGGAGATCATGCTGACGGTGTCGGCGGTAGATGCCCTGGGGCTGGCGGGTGGTGATGTCGGCAAGGCCAGGGTGAAGCTGATGGGGCGCGAATGGCTGCTGAAGGGGTTGATTGATGACCAGCGGTTCCGGCTGGCGCGGGATCTGAATCCGAATCTGCCGCTGATCCCGTTTAGCTTCAAGGTGGGTCCGCAACAGAAGGATGATTCGCTGGACGTGGATGTCGCGAATATCTCGGATGCCCTTCTGGACACGGCCAGCCTGGTGATTATGCCGGAGGGTAGTGCGGCGGCCTTGGGTGCCGAACCCCGCTGTGTCGGTATCGTGTTTCCCGACTCGGCGGATGAAGGCATGCTGGGGCGGGAAATCCGGCGGGTGCTGGATGTGACCTCGGCCAAGTTTTATGTAGGCAGCCGAACCCCGTTTAAACTCGATGAGGATGCTCCGGTACCCGTCAAGGCCGGGGTGTATTACATCGGCAGCAGCTATCGCACGGCGATTGGCGGACTGGCCAAGCTGCTGATCCCGCTGATTATCGCCGGGTCGATTATCCTGAACACGATGCTGGGAACGGTCTATGAGCGGAAGTCCGAGATCGCCGTCTTTAACGCCATTGGCTTGAATCCGACGCATATCTTCATGTTTTTCCTGGCCGAAGCCATCGTCTACAGCTTTATCGGTGCCGTCGGCGGATACCTGATTGGCCAGATCCTGACAATTGCGCTGAAGGCGGCCGGACTGATCCAGTCGGTCAATATCAACTTCTCGTCGCTGATGGTGGTGTATGCGATCCTTTTCACGATGGCGCTGGTCATTCTTTCCACGCTCTATCCCGGCTATGTGGCGACGCGTACCGCGGTGCCCTCGGGCAAGCGCAAGTGGACGATGCCGCCGCACAATGGGCAGGTGATGAATGTGGTCTTCCCGTTCATTTACCGGTCGAACCTGGCCTATGGCGTGATGTATTATCTCCAGCAGTTCTTTGCCCCGATGTCCGACCAGTCGATGAATGATATGGTGGCGACACTGGAGCGCGTTCAGGTATCCAAGGATACCGAGGGTCGTGCGGTGTTGTCGCTGCATTTCCACCTGGCGCTCTCCCCCTATGACCTGGGTGTGACGCAGCGCGTGACCTTCATGACCCGCTATGATGAGATCGTGAAGAGCTTCCGGCTGCACATGGAGGTCGAGCGTGTGACCGGACGCGATACCAACTGGGTCATGATCAACAAGCCGTTCCTGGAGCGCATGCGCAAGTATCTGATCCGTTGGCGCAATATTGACCCGACCCGGCAGGCCTGGTTCGTGAAGAATGCGGTGGCGATGTTCAGTGGCGGGACGCCTCCGACGACCGATTTGAAGGAGTAGACATGGGTTTTGCGAACGACAAGGAATTAAAGGAATACAGGGACGTCATGCAGCCGCCGGATATCGACGGCTTTGAGGACGGATTCAACTGGAAGGCGGTTGCCGGGGCTCTTTTCCTGGGATTCATCGTGAATCCGGCGACCGACTATCTGGAATTGGTTATTGGTGGTGACGCGAGCGTTGGCGGCGCGATGAAATGGGTCCTGGTGATTTTCTTCGCCGAGATCGCCAAACGCTCGTTCACCAAACTCAAGACGCAGGAACTTTATGTCCTGCATTACATGGTGGGGGCGGCCCTGGCTGACCCGTTCAAGGGGTACCTCTTCAAGCAGTACATGGCCACCTCGGAGTACGTCCAGGGCCTGGGACTGGCGGCGGAGCTGCCGCTATGGGCCTTCCCGTCGGCCGAGGCGATCGAGGCGGGTGGCCGGACGCTGATGACCCCGGCCTGGCTCCCGGTGATCGGGCTGACGATGTTCGGCATGATCGTGAGCCGGATCGATAATTACGGTCTGGGCTATGTGCTTTACCGCATGGCCAGCGATGTCGAGAAGTTGCCGTTCCCGTTCGCCCCGATGCAGGCCGCTGGCATCGTGGCCCTGGCGGAGGGACGGGATGACGAGTCCAAGTGGCGGCAGCGTTGCTTCGCGATCGGCGGGATGATGGGGATTGTCTGGGGTCTCGTGTACATCTGCGTCCCGATGATTACCGAGGTGCTGATGCCAAAACGCCTTGAGCTCATCCCCCTGATCTTCATCGATTTCACCTCCCAGGTCGGGAAAATACTACCCGCCACCCCGTTTAACATCGTGCTCAATTTCGGCGCGTTTCTTTCCGGGATGATCGTTCCGTGGTGGGGGGTGGTCGGCAGTTTCGTCGGGCTGCTCATTACGTGGGTGGCCAACCCGGTGCTCCAGAAGACGGGCGTGCTTTCCACATGGCAGCCGGATATGTCGTTTATCGATACGGTGTTTGTCAACAACATCGACTTCTACCTGTCCTTTGGCATCGGCCTGACCTTTGCGGTCACGTTCAGCAACCTGGCCATTTCCGGGGGCGGACCGCTGAGGAGATTGTTCGTCAAAGCGAAACCGGCCGAACTGACCCATCGGGTAAGCTGGTGGACCGGTTTTCGCGAGGGGTGGCGGCTCCTCATCACCAAAAACAAGGCACGCGGGGACTTCTCCATCTTCGGGGCGATCGGGATTTACCTGTGCTCCACATTCTCGTGGATTGTCCTTGGCGCCTATCTGGTGCCCGGCTACCCCTGGATAATCCTCACGGTGTATGCGCTCCTTTACACGCCGCTGATCTCGTATGCCACAGCCAAGCTCGAGGGTGTCTGCGGGCAGGCTGTGAATGTCCCGTATCTCAAGGAGCTGACCGTTCTGCTGACCGGTCACAAGGGGGCGGACATCTGGTTCGCCCCGATGCCGATCCAGAATCTGGGTACGGAAACCGTGGGATTCCGGGTGCTGGAGTTGACGGGGACGAAGATTATCAGCCAGGTCAAGACGCTTTTACTGACGGTGCCGATCGTGATCATCGCCTCGTTTATGAGTTCGGAGATCTTATGGCGCATGGCTCCGATCCCATCGTCGGCCTATCCCTTCACCGAGCGGATGTGGGAGCTCCAGTTGCGGCAGCAGTGCATCATGCTGACCTCGACGCTTGAGGGCGGCTCGCAGTTCCTGGAGGCGATCCATTTCGAGTACGCCGGGTGGGGGCTGGTCTCCGGGTCGTTGCTGTTCGCGGTGCTGTCGATGTTCGGGTTGCCGATGATGCTGGTGTATGGCGCCGTATGGGGGCTGAACCAGAGCAATCCCGGGGCTCTGTTCTGCACCATGGCCGGGGCCTGCGCAGCCAAGTTCTACTTCAAGCGTATTTACAAGGACATGTGGCTTAAATATATGATGGTGGTGATGGCCGGGTTCGGCTGCGGCATGGGCGTGACGTCCATGATCTCGATGGCGTTCAACGTGATTTCGCGGATGTTGCAACCCACACTTTGGTAGCGGATGCTTGCGGTCGCAATGGGCTGGCGTCCGGTGATGAGAGGTTTGCTTGATGGATAAAGATAAGAAAATGAATGCCGGGGAGGTTACCCTCCGTGCTTTTCTGTTTGGCGTTTTCCTGGCCGGCCTGTTCGCGTGGATTACCGTGTTCCTGGATAACGGGGATACGGTTGGTTCTCGTAGCCGCAATCTCTCGGCCCACCTGATTCCGGTGCTGCCGCATTTGGTTTTGATAGCGGTTGGCCTGCTGATCAATCCGCTGCTGAAGAGAATCCGGGTCATGCGTCTGTTCACCCGGGCCGAGTTACTGCTGATATTCGTGATGACGTCTGTCTCCGCCGGTGTCGCGACCTGGGGACTCAGCGGTAATCTGATCCCGGTTATCTCGGGGCTCTCGAACAAGGCTTGGAATACGGACCAGAGCCAGTGGGATGCCGGTGTCATGCCCTTCTTGAATGAGAGGTATTACATTGCGGGCAAAGGCACACAGGCCTCGGCCATCCATTTGCGCGAAGCCTATCTGGCCCATAAGGAGGCGCGGGGACGCTACCAAGTGGCCCGTGATTTGCAGTTGGCAAAGGATGAGTTGAGTCGGATCAATGCCGAAATGGAGGTGATTGCCGCCATGCCCGATCCGACTGCGCGGGCTGCCCGCGAACGGTTGATGGTCTGGCCGCACACCCAGGCCGTGGCGATGGTTGAGAAAACCGGGGAGGAATGGGATCGAGTCAGTGGTGGGGAGGATCTGCAGACCGTATTAAACACCTATGGGGAGAAGGTGACGGTTCTGAAGGACGAACTCAATGTCCGCCGGGCGGCTTTGAAAGTCTTGAACAAGGATGCGTTCGCGGCTGTTGAGAAAATCCGCAAAGGGTTGCCGGTTGAGGAGCGCGCCATTCCCGGGTTTGTTTATACGAGGGGGGAGGGATTTGCCAGTTACTCGGCCCGCTTCAAACGGCTTGTCGTTGGCCGTCGCTCCTACCGGACGCTTGAACGAATGGCAGGGGATGCCGCGCGGCAGGGATCACTACCTTCCGATGCGGCGGAAACAATCAAGGCGTCCGCTGCGCTGCTTGAAGGTCTTGGAGATATTCCCGCGATTTCGCGGCAACGTGATGCGGACAGCGCACGATTGGCGGATCTGGAAGATCAGATTGCGTTGCAGGAGGCTGCAGGCCGCCGCTTGCGGCAAGAACGCCGGTATTCCAGTCAAGATCAATTCCAGTCGTATAATAGACGTATCGATGAGGTGGATGGGCGCGTCGCCTCGCTGCGGAGCGATGCCGATGGTCTGCGTTTGCGGGTTGAAGAGCAGCTCCAACCCCAACTGGATGTCTGCGAGCGTGTGAAGGCAACGCAGGCGGCGCTACTGGCGCTCGCGGGGGATGTTTCCGCGGGCGGGGGAAATGACCGTTTGGCGCTTGAACAGCGACTGCAGGAGCTCATGGGCACCTATTCCGGATTTGATGCTTCGTGGCACCGTTTCTGGCTCGGTGATGCCGAATGGGGGCTTTGGCTCGGGCCGCTGTTCAATTGGCTGGCGGTGATCTTCCTGGCGTACCTGGTCTTCATGGCCTTCAATACACTGATTTTCAAGCAATGGGCGCATCATGAGAAATTGATCTATCCACTGGCCGAAGTCGTCAGCCTGCTGGCGGGGGAAAAGGATTCCGCCACGAAATCGATTTTCCGGAGCGGTCTCTTCTGGACGGGCTTCTGTATTGCCGCCGGTATTCTGGGATGGAACTATATGGCGACGGAGAGCATCATCACCAATATCAAGCCAGTGAAGCTGCAGTCCCTCTGGAATGCTTATGTCGGGGGTGGGGTTCTGAAGGGCTTGGGATCTACCTATTTCTGTACGATTTTCGCCGTGATCGGGGTGTCGTTCCTGGTGCCCGCGAAAATCTCGTTTTCCCTATGGTTCTTTGAAGTCCTGTACATGGGACTGCTACTGGTCATGGTGTGGCTTGGCTATGGGAGTGACCGCTGGTCGCTTGGTAATGTGGGGCGCTCGGGGCTGGGTGCCGGTGCCATGCTGGTTTTTGGTTTCACGATTCTCTGGACCTGCCGGCAGTATCTATTGTGCGTGTTCAAGCCGGGCGTGATACGCGGGCTACCGGCCGATGAAGCCAG
>CAZZBA010000016.1:21861-28415 GCA_964652765.1 uncultured Victivallales bacterium
AAGCCAGGGAACTGCGTGTGTCCTCGGTAATTTTCCTGGGCGGATCGCTGGCACTGATGCTGGTGCTGGCGTATGGGTTTGGCGCGAATCTGTTTTTCGTGTTTATCTTCTACCTGATCATCATCACCATGACGATCGCGTTGGTGCGCGCCGTGGCTGAAGGGGGCGTGCTTGGCATTGAGAGTTTTGCCAGTGTTTTCGGGATTATGAGGACGATTTTCGGGATGTCTGGTGGCTGGTGCGCGCCCGCCTTGGTAGCTCCGCTGCTCGTGTTTAACGCGCTCCTGTTTGGCGGTTTTAAAGCGTTTATCGCCCCGGTGATGGCCAATGCCCTCAAGGTGCGTGAAGAATTCCGTATGCGCCGCCTGTATTTCCATGGGGCGATCTGGGTCGGGATCCTGGTGGCGACGCTGGTGTCGTCGGTGACATTGATCCTGCTTTCCTACCAGTATGGGGCGGACAACCTGCATCCCTGGCTGAATACCAGTAATGCAAGCGGCACGTTTTCCGGGGTGAAAGAGTGGGTGGAGACGTTTGGCCCCGGAAAGATTTCCGAACGCTGGTGGATGCTGGCTGGCGCCCTGCTCATGGGCGGATTGCTTTTTGGCCGCCAGCGTTTCTTTGGCATGCCGCATCCGATCGGGTTGCTGATGATCATGAATCCCAACATGTTCGGTTACTGGGGCTCCATCCTGATCGGGTGGGGCTGCAAACATGTCGTCAGTAAGTACTGCACCCATGAACAGTATGTGTCCGTGCGGCGTTTCTTCATCGGGCTGATCATCGGCCACCTGGTGGCCGTGCTCTTCGGCTGGGATCCCCTGAAATTCCACTGGGGTTGATCCCGCCTGAGAGCACGTCCAGGTCAGCGTCCGAGCGGTAGTGATAGATCCAGACCACCAGCGTGTTCTCGGCTTCCTTCCGTTGGAAACCGACTTCGTAACGGAAACAGCGCGTGGCAATTTCTTCTCGGTGACCCAGGAAAAACGGTTGGCGCCGGCGCCAGCGGATGCCCCCCCTTCCGTCCGGTTCGAAAACGGGGCCCTTCACGAGACGGGCCGCGTTTAAATAGCCGCAGACCCATTCTGCCGGGTCAATCCCGTCCTTGAGGAAGATGTCGGCGCAGGACAAGTGCCACAGGAAGTAGCGTCTCTGGTTCCAGCGGAATGCCATCAGTTTAGCGCCAATATCGAAATGCGTTCTCTCAAGTGCAAAAGCCCGCGGCATCGTAAAGGCAATATCAAAGAGCTGCCAGGGAATAAGCGCATCCCGTCCGTGATTCTGGAAGGTGTTGGCAAGCTGCCGGATCAGCGTCTCCGGATTCTCATGGTCCCCGGGCAGGAAATGCAGCAGGAAGAAGCAGAATAGGGATGACTGCGGGCAAAGGTAGAAGGCCGTCACGAGGTCGTGCTGTGTCACCCCGAGAAGCCCGTCCGTCCCTTTTGCGCCGGTTTCTATGCAGGTAAAGTGCGTGGCGTGCCACCCTTCCGGCAAGCCTCCGATTTCGTTGCGCTCGCCGGCGTCCAGGGTCAGTGGTTTGGCTGCCGTCTCGTAGCGCTGCATGATGCGCGTGAGATTGAGATCTTTCCGTCCGCGGATCCATTCGGCCTCCAGCCGGATGGAGCACTCATCCTCGAGTTCAATGCGATGAGCACCCCGCCGCAGGGGCTTGTAGACCGCCATTTCCCAGTTGGCTGGGACGCAGAAGGATACCGCGTCCCACGCGATCCGCCGGCTGCCGGGCGGGAGGGCGTGCCGGAAGGTCGCCATCACAGGGTGTGGCACGTTTGATTTTGTGGATTTCATGGAGCTTGCAGTATCACACAGCCGTGGTTTCGAGTCCACCCGAATCCGGTTAAGTTTATATTCCAGCCGATTTAGGGTGGCGATTCTCAAGCGGATATGATAACAAGCTGATGTTTCTTGCAATCTTGTAACGCGGGGAGGGCACGATGGCGGATAAGCAGAACCGGACGAATACGGCGGAATCGGAGACCGAGGTATGGAATGCGATCGCCGCGTTCGAGAAAATCCTGGAAGTCATGCCTGATGATCGTTCCTCGCTGGAAACGTTATCGCACGCCTACGAGCATATCGGGGATCGTGTACGGGCTTTGGAATACATTCTCCGTCTCGGCAAGATCGTGGCTCGTGACAGGGATGCCGAGGCGGCTGCACATCTTGTCGGGAAACTCACCGGCTACGGCACGTCTGATCCGCAGGTGACGTCAGTCGTTGAGCTGTTAAGCCCCCTGGCGGCACAGGCGCAGGCGAAGGCGGCGGCTGCAGCCGTTGCCGCCGCCAACGAGCCCCCTGAACCGTCCGTGCCGCAGCCTCGTCGCGATGTGCCGGTGAGGTTCCGGGTCGCCGATGAGTTGAGTTTCGCCTGGAAGCTTTTCGAGGCCGGGGAGATCTCGCAGGAGGATTACGCATCCGTGGCCCACGATCTGGCCGAGCTTTCCATTGATGGTCACCTTTCCACGGTCTCGGTCCTGCACGTGCTGGAGCATCGGGCGTTCGCTGGCATGGAGCGGGTCATGGGGTATGTGTCGCGGGAAAGCAAGACGCCGATCGTCTCCCTGCAGGTGTTCGAATTGCAGGCGGAACCGGCGAAGCTGCTTGTACCCGAGTTCATCATACGTCGCGGGGCACTGGTGTTCGGGATGATCAAGGACGAGGTGATGGTCGTCGTCATGAATCCGTTTGACCGTTCATTGCGCGCGGATATCGAAAAGGCCACGGGGCGCAAATGTCATTATTTCATGGCCTTGCCAGCCGAATTCGATGATGCGGTGGCCGCGTTGCCGAGAGACTGAATAACACCATGGAACGGCAATTGAAACAGGCTGGACGGATTGCGGATTTCGAGGCTGTCGTCTCGCATTACGAGGCGCGCCTGATCCGTTATGCGGCTCGGATCACCGGTTGCAACGATGTCGCCCAGGACGTGGTGCAGGAGACGTTCATCCGTCTCTTCCGCAAATGGACGGATGCCCTTGAGCCTTCGCCCATGCTTTCGGGATGGCTTTTTCGCGTGGCGCACAACCGGGCGGTTGATTTGGTCAGGACGCGTTCGCGGCGCGCCGATGTGGAGACCCGGCACGCGGAGGAGCAGCCGGATACGGTAGCGCCCGTCGCGGGCCAGTCCGGTGTCGGGGAGCAGGCTGTCCGTGCGGAAGCCGCGCTGCGTGTTCTCAGTCCGAGGGAGCAGCAGCTCGTTATCCTCAAGGTCTACGAGGAGAAGACCTACAAGGAAATCAGCGAGATCACGGGATTGAGTGCGGGCAATGTCGGGTACATCCTGCACCATGCCATGAAAAAGATGTCACGGGTTCTGAAGCAGGACGGAGAGAAATGAAAACCGAATTTGAAGTCACCGCGCACGACAGCCCCTTGCAGGCCGGAGGGAAGGAAAGGAACCGGCTCCGGTGCGAGGATATCCAGGTACTGATTTTCGCCTACATGACGCGCGAGCTTGGTGATGTGCAGTCGCGTGTGGTGCGCGAGCATCTGCGATCCTGCCAGGTTTGCCGCCAGGATGCGTCCGAGATCAAGGAGACACTGGCCGCGCTGCGTGCGGGTGCCGATGATTCCAGCGAGGAGCTGCGGTTGAGCGATGACCGCCGCGAGCGGCTCTGGCGGGCCGTCTTCCACCCCGTACTGGACTGGATCGATCACCATCACCGCCTGGTTGCCGGCACGGCCGCGTTGCTGACTCTGCTGCTGACGCTCTTCCTGCTCCGCCACGCGGCAATCTGGAAGATCCAGCAGATCGAGGAGGGGATTCCCATCTGGCGCATGTTCCGCAGCGGCAAGCTGCCTGAACTGGTTGAGCAGGCGCAGAAGGAGCAACAAAAGCAAAACGACAAGGAGAGTGAATGAAGATTGACCTGTTCCCGTTGCCACGCCAGTGCAGGATTGGCGATAGCCGTATTGGCCTTGAAAATGCTGAATGGATCATTTTGCCAGCGGCATGCAGTCGGCGACTGCTGGAACGGATCGAGGCAGGGGCGGCCTTGATCGGCCACCGTCTCAACAAGACCATCCGGGTGGCGGCGGCCCCGCCACAGAAGGGGACTGTCTTGCTGACGGTTCGTACTGGCGAGAAACGTCTTGCGGAACAGGCGTTCAACCTCAGCCTGGAACCTGCGGAGCATTTGCTGCAGGCTGGCGGCGAGGCCGGTGCCTACTATGGATTCCTGGCATTTGCGCAAGTGATATCGCAGTTCGGCAGCCACCCGCCGGTGCTGACCATCCAGGATGCCCCGGATTTCGCTGTGCGCGGGGTCATGCTGGACGTCAGCCGCTGCAAGGTCCCGACGATGGAAACCTGCAAGCTGCTGATTGACCGGCTGGCCGGGATGCGCATCAACCAGGTCCAGCTCTATATCGAACACACGTTCGCGTTCTCTGCCCATTCCCCCGTCTGGAGCGATGCCAGCCCGTTTACCCACGAGGAGATCCTGGCGCTTGATCAATACTGCGCGGACCGCTTCATCGAACTGGTGTCGAACCTCAACTCCTTCGGTCATTTCGGACGCTGGCTGAGGCATCCGGAATACCGGCATCTGGCCGAGTGCCCCGATAATCCCGCCACCGATTGCCTGGCACCGAACGCCGTGAGCATCCGGTTCCTGGAAGGGCTTTATGACGAGTTCCTACCGAACTTCTCCAGCCACACGTTCAATGTCGGATGCGACGAGACCTGGGAGCTTGGCAAGGGGCGGAGCAAGGCCCTCGCCGAAAAGACCAGCGTCACGGCGGTCTATCTTGAGTTCATCAGGAAGATCCACAAGCTCTGCGCGAAGAAGGGGCGGCGCATGCAGTTCTGGGGGGATATCATCCTGCGCCAGCCGGAGTTGATCAAGGATCTGCCGCCGGACATCCTGGCGCTGTGCTGGGGGTATGAGGGGGACCATCCCTATTCACGCCAGTGCCCTGCATTCGCCAGTGCCGGAATCGAGTATCACGTCTGCCCTGGAACCAGCGCCTGGAACAGCATCACGGGGCGTACCGACAACTGCCTGGAGAATCTGGCAAACGCCGCGGAGAATGGATTGCGGCATGGCGCGACCGGCTACCTCAATACGGACTGGGGCGATGGCGGTCACCATCAGGTACTGCCGATCAGCTATGTGGGTTTTGCCGCCGGTGCCGCCTACAGCTGGCATCTCAAGACGAATCGGGATGCCGATCTGGCCGGTGCGATCAGCCGTCATTTACTTGACGATCCGAGCGGGAAACTCGGCTCGTTGTGCCTTGACCTGGGGCGCACCCTGAACCGGATCCCCGGTCTGAAACGGGGGAACTGCTCGGCGATCAACCAGTTGCTGTTCTGGAACCTCTCACCTGATAAACTGGATCTTTCCAAGGTCACACGGGCACAGTATGACAAGGCGGAAGCGTGGCTGGACAAGCTGACGGAGGATCTTGCGTTGGCTCGACCGTGCGGCACGGATGCGAGCTTGGTCATGCGCGAATTCGCGCATGCCATCTCCTTGAGCCGCTATGCCATCCATCGTGGCCGGTTCGGCCAGTTCGGCGATGGTGACGCTACCGAACGGCGGCACGAGCGGTTGCGCCTGGTCATGAGTCATGAGGAGCAGTGGCTGGCGCGCAACCGCCGTGGCGGCCTTTACGAGAGTTCAACGCGTTTACGTAACACAGGAGAATGAAGGGACGTATGAAGATCGAACATGGATTGATGGTCGGGCAGGTATTGCAGCGCGATAAGCGCGGATTTGGTCATGCCGTGATACACGGCTGTTGCACCGCTGAAGGTGAACTTGAATTTCGTTTCAGGAGCCGTGGGATAAGAGCGGTCAAGGGGGAATGGTGCCAAGTCGGTTCGGCCACCGCCGGACAATTTCGTGGGCAGCTTGACGGATTGCCGACGGGCGGCCCTTACCAGGTAGACCTGCGTATCGTGCAGGGACGCAAGGTGGTTGAAACCCTGGCTGTGCAGGATGTCTTTGTCGGCGATGTCTGGATACTCGGCGGACAGTCGAACATGGAGGGTATCGGCAACCTTTCCGATGCACCGGCCCCGCATCCGATGGTGCGGGCCTATTTCATGCGTGACGAGTGGGGGATGGCCGAAGAAAAACTGCATTACCTGGAAGAAGCTGTCGATGTATTCCACAACCGTTATGGCGCCGGACCAGAGCGGCCCCCAAGGGCGCATCTGGAGAAGGGTCGCAAAGCGCTCATCAAGGGGACGTCTCCCGGACTGGCATTCGGGATCGAGATGCACAAGCGGACCGGGGTGCCGCAGGGCCTGATCGCCTGTGCGCATGGCGGCACGAGCATGGCGCAGTGGTCACCTGCTCTACGCGACAAAGGCGGAGCCTCGCTGTACGGGGCGATGATGCGCCGCTATGAGAAGCTCGGCCAGGCTGTGGCGGGGGTGCTTTGGTACCAGGGGGAAAGCGATGCCAACCGTGATGCTGCCGGGCTTTATACGCAGAACATGATGAACCTGATCGAGTCATCACGCCGTGACATGGGGATTCCCGCGCTTCCCTGGTTTGTTGTCCAGATCGGGTGCCACGCAT